>JAKIUH010000508.1 GCA_021647685.1 Bacteroidales bacterium | reverse complement strand
TTAATTTTTACTTTTTTTAAAAAATATTTAGGACTTGCTGAAAAACAATAAATAATTATTAACCGGTATTTTATGTTTGTATTATTGCCTTGAAACGCATGGTTTTTCACTAAAATATCAGAAAAAGCATGCATTTATTATATACAAACAATTACATTTTTAGCTGCTCAGCTGCACACCTCTTTTGTATTTTGTTCTGTTTGAAGTATTTTTATACATCTGCACTTCACATAATCCAAAATAGATGCACATCTGAGCTTTCCGGCAAGCCCTAAATAGGATGATTTTACAAAAAATAAAAAAAGCATAGCTTTTTAGGGCTATGCTTCTCTTGATTTTGAAAAATGTTATAAAGATTATTTTTTGCTTCTGCTTTCAAATTCAGCCTTTCCTCTATCCAGAAAATCTACAAAAGCATCAACATCTAAATCGTAAGCACGCGGTTGCACTAACAATTCGCCATTAGTATCTAACAACACATAATATGGTTGCGCATTTACTTGAAAACGAGTAATCTGAAAGTCGGCAAACTTTTTACCAATCGTCTTTTTTACTTTTCCGTCAAAACTTGAAGTAATCCATTCATCTTCCGGTAGTTTTGTTTTATCATCTACATAAAGAGCCACAATTACATAATCGTTTTTTAAACGGCTCAACACTTCGGGTGCAGCCCAAACATTGGCTTCCATTTCACGGCAGTTTACACATCCGTGTCCTGTAAAATCCAAAAATATAGGTTTGTTTAATTTTTTTGCAACGCGCAAAGCCTGATCATAATCAAAATATCCTTTCAACCCGTGAGGCAGGTGTAGAAATTCACTGTATTTTGGCTTTTCAGGTAATGCTTTTTCAAAATTTCCTGTGGATGTACCCTCTGTATTATCTCTTATTACTTGTGCCAAATTAAAATCATGACTCGACATTGGAGGCAAATAGCCCGATAAGGCTTTAAGTGGTGCACCCCACATACCGGGTAACAAGTAAACTGCAAAGGTAAAAGAGAAAATAGCCAAGAATAAACGCGGAACACTTAAATAGGGCAAATCACTATCGTGTGCAAATTTAATTTTACCCAGTAAATACATTCCCATTAGAATTGCCAAAACAATCCAAATGGCTAAATATATTTCACGGTCAAGAATGCCCCAGTGATAAGTTTGATCGGCTATGCTTAAAAATTTTAAACCTAATGCTAATTCAATAAAACCCAAAACTACTTTTACCGAATTTAACCACCCTCCGGATTTAGGCAAATTGCTTAACCACGATGGGAAAAATGCAAATAAGGTAAAAGGTAATGCAAAAGCTAATGAAAAGCCTAACATGCCTATTATGGGTTCAAGTACAGCTCCTCCGGCAGATTGAACTAGAATGGCACCCACTAATGGACCTGTACACGAAAAGGAAACCAAAACTAAGGTAAAAGCCATGAAAAACGGAGCCATGAAACCTGCTTTGTCTTCTTTTTCAACACTTTTGTTTACCAACCAACTAGGCATTACAATTTCAAACATCCCGAAAAACGATGCGGCAAATATCACAAAAATCAAGAAAAATAATACATTGGGTATCCAGTGTGTACTCAGCCAATTTGCAAAATTCACTCCAAATAAAACAGCAACAAGCGTTCCGATAACGGTGTAGATTACAATAATAGAAAATCCGTAGAATAATGCCTGCATACGCCCTTTTGCTTTAGCTTCTCCTTCTTTCAAAAAGAAAGTTACCGTCATTGGTATCATCGGGAAAACACAAGGAGTTAGAATTGCCAATAATCCTGCCAGGAATGAAATCCAGAATAACCACCAAAGTGAGTCGTTTTCAATATTTAGCTTATCACTTGCATTCGTTACAGGGGTAATCTGCTTTGTTGTATCAGTTACTTCGTTACTAATGTCTTGAAGCTCAACTTTATTAAGTTTAACAGTAAGTGTATCTGTTTCTGCTTCCTTGATGTTTATTTGTTCATTGTTTTTTGTTTCCTTTTGGGCGATTTCCGGTTCATTACCCGCATTTTGAATTTTTGATACTCCTTTTAGCTGAAACTCAAAATCAGGATTAAAAAGGACACATTTATCTTCATAGCATACCTGATATTCCATTTCACCACGAACAGTAAAATCTTTAGTACTTAATATTTTGATTTTTTGAACAAGTTT
>JAKIUH010000116.1 GCA_021647685.1 Bacteroidales bacterium | reverse complement strand
TGTACAATGTTAAATGCGTGAGTATAAAAATAAATAAGAAACTTTATTTAAAACATGACTTTTTACCATGTTTTTATAAAAATTTAATGTTGTGGAATATATTTAGATTTTTTGTTAATTAACTCTTATAGGTTCAAACATTTTATCTCATTATCAAGAAAACGAAACAAAAAAGCCCATCATTTTTGAACAGGATTCAATTACTGAAAGTCCTAAAATATTCTATATAATAGCCTGAAGCCGGTCCCATCATGTGACATTCCAGACAAGAGTTACCCGCAGTTCCCGTTGCATCATATTCGTCAGTGCTTGGGTACACTTCTCCATGACATCCTCCACAAATGGCATTTGGCTCTGTTCCGTTGTAACCTGCTCTGTAATCAATACCGCTCCGTACAACGCCTCCAATACTGTTAAGTTTATTTGCGCCTACCGAAGTAACAAAAGGAAATCCTCCGGGAGCTTCAATTAAATAAGTAAATTTCAAACCCGGTTCCCGATTTTGCAAACGTCCGTCTCGCATCATGTTTCCTTCTGTATTCCCTCCAAATGCTCTTCCTCCATGAACATCATGACAAGTAACACAAGTAATAAAAGAATCGTAACCATTTATTTCAGGAAGATTAGTAACCTGATCGGCAGTTGTATTGAAATCCCAGTCAGAATCCCAAAACGGTTGTGGTCCGTAATGTGCCTGCATATCCATATGATTATTTATATGGTTGTTCATATTTGCCGAAACATCATAACCATAGGAGTATCCGGCATTGGCTCCGGAATGGTTAAAGTTTGTAGCATAAGGCAGGTTAGTATTTGACAAATCGTTCCAAGAATGACAATCAGCACATAAACGGAAGTTTGCTGCATCAGCTTGTAATATTGAAGTATCATTTAACGGAATACGCATAGGCTCCATTCCATTTATCAATTTTAGTCGATAGCCTATCCGGTATTCTGTTCCTGTCTGATTTGCAATTGCTTGACTATAGGCATAGCTTCGAGGCTCTCCATCAATATGATTTGCCGTAGCATCATGACAAGCTAAACAATTTACTACATTATTTTTTCCGTGCCCTGAATAGTAATAACCGTAAGATGTTAAATCACCCGCAACATCCGGCGCAAGCACACCTGTACCATCTAAATTGCTACTTGCAGGACTAGCATCATGACAGCCTGCACACCAATTTTCTTTTCCTGCCATCAATGTATCTGCTGTATAAACTCCATTATTCCAATTACTTTTAGCACCATAATTAGGGTTGTTTACCCCGTCAAATGCACCGCCCGGACTATGGCAATTATCACAAACATGAGTAGCTGCCAACTGAGTACTATCTATAAAATCAACAACACCATTATTGTGTGTTGCTCCGGAAAATAAATGACAATCTTCACAAGCATTTAATTCGGGACCAAATGAAGTAGGTGCATAATGTGTTGCATGACTACCTGCCAGATTTGGACTAGTACTGCCATTTGGCGGGGAACCATGACATGAAGTACAATTTACCTGAAAAGCATCTTTGTGGGTATGACAAGATGTACATTTTAATTCGTTATTATGATTATGGTCACCGCTACTGTTATTTCTGTGAAAATCAGTTGATGTATGACATACTTCACAGATTCCATTATAATTTGCATCATTATCGGCAAAAGAATTAGTCCCTGTTTGAGCAAAAAATGCAACAGCCCTAGCTCCACTATTTGGAGTTTGAATGGTGTCTCTAATCATAAAAATATTTGCCTTATTCCGGTTATGTGTTTGATGACATACGGAACAGCCCATTCCTTCATGTGCTCCATATGTATGACAAGACTGGCATAAATTATCATCATTTGTAGCTCGCAGCAAATATCCATCATTTGTATTGGCATAATGCACTTGATGACAACTAGAGCACTCTACATTAGAATCTACAATTAAAATATCAGGGTTTAAAGGTGTTGTTTCAAAGCGAGAATCAGCTGTATTATATAAAACTCCAACAGGATGACTTCCTTTGTTGTTAATAGGATCAGAACTATAAACTCCTACATTACGCGCCGAATGACAGTCCTTGCATAAGGCATCGGCGGTGTTTGTAGCTCTCAAAAAAGGTGGAAAATCCTGTGAATGTTGGTCATGACAAGTTGAACAAATAATGGTATCATTAACCACCCTTAAAGCCATCTGTGTATTTGATGTCATATTAACTTCAAATTCATTGTTTACAGCATTTACATTCCATGCATGCGATGTTCCTGTTACTCCTGGAATTGCCTTATCTGCATTTGTAAAGGGCTTTTGGTTTGCTGTACCAAGCGGATTATGACAGCTCATACACAAATTAGCATTTCCGTTTACCATGCCCAACTGTGCTCCCGAAGCATTATGAAAGATATGACACGAACTGCATCCGCCATGAGGCAAATCTAAAACTTGGCGTACATAATTATTCAAATTATGTAAATTTACAAATTCGGGAAAGCTTGCTTTAATAAATAAAACAAAAATGAACACTATTGACAAAGAATAAATAATTTGTCGTATAATTATGGCGTTTTTGTTTTTCATATAAAATTTATTTCCCTGGTTAAAAAACCAATTATTGAATAATTATCTTTCCTGTTTTTACCACATTATCAGCACTAAATTTGATGGTATAAACTCCTTTAGGATAAGAACTCATATTAATTTTATCAATTATGTTTGCTGATTTATAGTACTTTTTATAAAGTATTTGTCCTGCAATATCCATTATTTCCACTTTTACATTTGAAACTGTATGTTTTTTAATTTCGATGGTAAAAATGCCATTTGAAGGATTGGGATAAATTAAGGCTAAATCAGTTGCGTTAAATAATTCCACAAATGTTCCTATTATATTAATTGTTTGTTTAAATTGGCTATTCCCACATTTTGTATTTGAGGCTATTAATACAACTTCATACTCGCCCGGTGTTTGGTAGGTATGTATTGGGTTATTTTCATAAGCGGTTTGCTCATCTCCAAAGTCCCAAAAATAAGAATCTGCATTTTTTGAATTATTAAAAAAACTAATTTCAAGACCTTCTCCAGAATAAGAAAAATCTGCTGAGGGTAATGGATTAACCAAAACAAATACTTCATCAGAATTTTCACAATCTAAGGAATCTGTAACAATAACCTTATAATGTCCGGTACTATCAACAATTAATCTTTGTTGAGTACTTCCTCCTGTCCATAAATAATTTTTAAATTCAGCACCGGCATCTAAAGTATAACTTTCTCCACTACACAACTCAATATCACTACCTAAATCAATAAGGGGCAATGGATTAATAACAATTTTCACACTTCCGCTTAAACAACTAGCTGTTGAACCGGCATCTGAAAGCGCAGTAATTTTATAAGTCCCCTCTTTATATGCAGGTAAAATATAAGGATTATTGCTTGTAGTAATTTCTTCCGGATTCAAATCATCAACCGTATAAGTGAATGACCAAGGCGCTGTTCCCGTAAAATAAACCTTTATATAAGCAGTATCTCCGCTACAAATATTTGTTTTATTACAACTAATTCTTGAACTTGGGGCTGTTTCAGTAATGTTATAAATTTCCAAAGCACCATTGTTCATCGAACTAATCCATGCCCTTCCTTGCGAGTCAAAAGCAATATCAATAGGAACATTTAACTGAGATGAATTTTTTCCGTATTCACCAAATTTAGTAAGAAACTGTTCGTTTTCAAAAACACTAATACTTGCTTGAAAGGGATCTACTGCATATAATTTTCCACACCTATCTATAGCCATACCTTGAATTCTATAAAACTGTCCCTCTTTATTTCCGTGAGAAGCAAAGCTATTTATTAGATTTCCTTGCAAATCAAAAACCCAAATTTTGACCAAAGGTTTAAATCCGGTACCAATTCCACCATGCTCAGCAATATAAATTCTATTATTTAACGGATTGTATGCTATCCCCGTCGGGTACAGAAAAGTACCTGCTCCTATTATTCTGATAAGCTGTCCTGAACGATTAAGAACAACAACATGCTTTAATTCACTATCAACAATATAAAGCAGGTTTTCAGAATCGAAAGTCATTGATGAAGGAAATATCGTTCCATTGTAAAATAAAGTACTAAAACCATCATTATCAATTTTATAAATAGCTCCTGTTTCAGCATCTCCTACATATATATTATTTTCATTATCCACAGCAATTGAAACCGGAGCAAAAACCGATTCAATTCTATTTAAAAGCCTTCCGGTTGTATCAAAGCTTAAAACACACTTTTCTTTAGCATCAACTACATAAATAATATCCTGTTTATTGATAGCCAGCCTTAGGGGTGTTTGCACATTATCGGTTATACTGTAATTATAATTTACTTGAGGTATATCTTGTGCACGAGTAATATAAGCAGATAAAAATACTATCAGCCCAATATTCATAATTTGTATAAAAGTTTTAGCCTTCACTTTATTTAGTTTTGTAAAGGCAAACATAAGTTTACCTTACTAGTTTTATTTCTACCCTTCTGTTTTTAGCCCTGTTTTTTTCTGTATCATTAGGTGCTATAGGATTGGTTTTCCCATATCCAATAGTATAAATACGATAGTGAGCAATTCCTTTATTTACCAATAATTGTTTTACTCTTTTTGCTCTTTCTTCCGATAAATTTATATTGATAGATTCTTCGCCCAAATTATCTGTATATCCCTGAATTTCAACTTTACAGTCTGGATATTTTTTCATAAAGTTCACAATATTAATCAAATTTTTATCCGTTCCTTTAACAATATTTGATGTTCCAAATTCAAATTTAATATCTTTGAATTTTAACTTGTTAAATTCGGCCAAGCGCTTATTAAATTCATTTATCGGGTTTGTTTTGTTTGTTCCAATATCATATTTTAAAGGATAATCATTCAGTGTATCTCTCAGGGGCGTACCAAACCGATCATAGCTACGCCGGACATGACATCCGGGAAAACAAGAACCTCCGTTTTTAGTCATTTTATAATTAATTGGCATATCCCAATTACCAAATCGAACAGTTTCGTTAATATGAAAAGGATTTTTTGAACCATGCACATTATGACAACGATTACAATTCCTGCTTTTTTCTCTGTTTACATGCAAATAGTGCAGGTTTTCATCACCTATTCTGAAATTTGTAGCAGTTTTTGAAAAAGCATCTTCAAATAATTTACTGTCATGACAACTAAAACACAAAGCAAAACTGTCTTTTGTTGCATGTAAATAACTTTCGCCTCCGGGAAAGTGTTTTTTAAAGCGAAATGTATTATCAGATGTATGCGGGCTATGACATACAGCACATCCACTGTCAATAGCCCCATGCACATAATTTCCCTCTTTTAATAAAGCTTTTATATTTATTATTTTTATGTCTCCATATTTAATTGCTTTATCATGACACTTTAAACATAAGGTTTTTTCATCGTTCAGTAATAATTTTTTATGATTTGATTGATGAGCATCATGACAAGCTAAACATTGTCCATCAGTTACAGGTTGGTGCAACACTTTTTCTTTGATAACATTATCATGACACGAGTAGCATAAATCCGGCATTTTTTGTGTTAAACTAAATCCAACCACACCATCTTTAGGATGCTCATTACCATTTGACTTATGACAATCCTCACAATTTTGTTTTGAAGGATGCACAAACTTGCTTGATATTAAATCTTTATGACAGTCGGCACATTTATTATCAGCATCCGGGTTTTGAGCTGATAAATTTCCGTTTATCAACAAGCTTGTTAATATAAGAAAAATAAGTCGGTACATAATTTAAAAGGTATTTAGTATAAATTAAATTCTAAAAAAACATTAAAACAAAAGTATTCTTTAACAAAAAAGATTAGTCGTATAAACAACAACAAACATTTAAACCATTGTGTCTTATATTGAATCACAGAACATATAATTTGCACAAAACAGCTTATATTTATTTTGTTCTGTCATACTTTCTTTCTTGATGACATCCCGGAAAACATGAACCTCCGGTTTGAGTACTTTTATAATTCATTGGCATATCCCATTTACCATAGGTTACTTTACTACTTATTAAATGCTTATTACTTGCCGCATGAATATTATGGCAAGTAGTACAATTTCTGCCTCTATTTCCACTAGTATGTAAATAATGCAAGTTTACATCGCCATCCCTAAAATTGGTTGCTGTTTTACTATGTTCTTGTTCAATCAATTCACTTGTATGGCAGTCAAAACATAATGCAAAGTTTTCTTTTGTAACCGGCGCATAAGCTCCAACAGGAAAATTATTTACTAATAAATCCATTCGCTCCGAATAATGAGGATTATGACAAGGTGTACATCCCAAATTAATAGGTCCGTGTACTGATTTCCCATTTTCTATGGATTTTTTTATATTCATTATGGTTCTGTTGTCTGATTTGTATTCTTTATCATGACAATCTAAACACACTTCCTTTTCTTTTTTCTTTAAAAAGCCCTTTTCCGGCGAACCATGAGGAGAGTGACAATTACCACATGATTTTGAATCATTTAAAACCTCATGAACTCTTGTAGCTTTTTCTACATTTTCTTGAAAATCTTGATGGCAAGAATAGCACAAATTAGGTATCGTATCCGGCAGCAGATAACTTTGTTTGTTATCATGAGGTTTATGGCATTTAAAACAATCTTCTTTTGCCGGCTGATGTAAGTTTGCCGAACCCATTTCTGTCTCAATTCCCTCGTGGCAACGAAAACATAAATCTGGCATGTCGTTTTTTAAAAATGAACCAAATTCATTTTTATGCGGATCATGACATTTATTACATCGCCCACCCTTTACCGGATTATGTACTACATTTCCTTCGGGAATTTCCAGTTGATGACATTCGTTACATAATGTTACTGCCTTTTTTTGGGTGAGCAGCATCTTGTTTTTTGAAGCATGGACGGCATGACACTTTTTACAATCGTTGTTCAATTTCTCCTGATGAGGATTTTCACCGGCTTGTAAATTGTCATGACATTTGAAACACAAATTAGGAATCGTATCGGGCAATAAATAACTTTGCTTATTACTGTGCGGATCATGGCAATTAAAACAATTCTCCTTAGCGGCTGTGTGCTTCCTTCTTAGTTTCATCTCTTCGGCAACACCATCGTGACAACGGTAACATAAATCGGGTGATTTTTGTTTTAAAAACGAACCATTTTCATTATTATGCGGATCATGGCATTTGTTGCATCGTCCGCTCTTTACCGGATTGTGAACAACATCTGTTTCTGGTATTTCTAATTCATGACACTCATTACACAATGTTACCGCCTTTTTTTGGGTGAGCAGCATCTTGTTTTTTGAAGCATGAACTTCATGACACTTTTTACAATCGTTGTTCAATTTCTCCTGATGCGGGTTTTCACCGGCTTGTAAATTATCATGACATTTGAAACACAAATTAGGAATCGTATCGGGTAGTAAATAACTTTGCTTATTACTGTGTGGATCGTGGCAATTAAAACAATTCTCCTTAGCGGCTGTGTGCTTCCTTCTTAGTTTCATCTCTTCGGCAACGCCGTCGTGACAACGGTAACATAAATCAGGTGATTTTTGTTTTAAAAACGAGCCGTTTTCATTATTATGAGGGTCATGGCATTTGTTGCATCGTCCGCTCTTAACGGGATTGTGAATTACATCGGTTTCCGGAATTTCCAGTTCATGACATTCGTTACACAGTGTTACTGCCTTTTTTTGGGTAAGTAACATTTTATTTTTAGAAGCATGAACTTCATGACACTTTTTACAATCATTATTCAATTTTTCCTGATGTGGATTTTCTCCAGCTTGTAAATTTTCATGGCATTTGAAACACAAATCAGGAACCTGTTTCACCAAATTAAATCCTGTTACTCCATCAAGAGGGTGTTTTTTTCCATTCGCTTGGTGACACTTAGCGCATGATTCTTTAACAGGGGCGTGTTTACGTCTTGGTTCCAGAACCTCTTTATGACATTCCATACAACTTTCATCCTGTGGGGTGAAAGCTGTTGAATGTACAACATTTGTATCAGCATATACAACTCGTTCAACAGTATAAGTACTTCCCAAATTCGGATTAAGACCGGAAACCCATATTAATATTGTAATAAGAAATTCTTCCATAATTAGGTTTATAATTTAAATCTTCGGATAATCTTTCCATACACGCTATAAAAAAGATTATCATCACCAATATTTTTTCGCTGATATAAATCAAGTCCTGCTTTAAATGTAAATTGTCTGTATGTAGTTTCAAATTCACCTTTTCCTGTAAATAGTTCTAAATCTATTCCGTCTCCATTTTGTTTTCGATAGCCTGCTTGGGTAGATATCATAGTTCTTGCCTTGAAACGATAAATAACTTTAGCAGTTACATCAATAAATTGCTGCGG
This sequence comes from Bacteroidales bacterium, assembly GCA_021647685.1. Classification (GTDB taxonomy): domain Bacteria; phylum Bacteroidota; class Bacteroidia; order Bacteroidales; family NBLH01; genus NBLH01. The sequence goes on along the minus strand of JAKIUH010000116.1, from coordinate 2,354 downwards.
AACTTTATCTACGGTTTTTTCATAATTACGTACATTCCCATATAATGAACACAAAAGGCGCTTATAAAAAGTTTTTTGTAGGTTCAGGTGGTACCTAATCATGGTATAAGGTATTATATTACTTTGATAATCATTATATTCAACACCTCCACTAATAAAATCAACATCTATTCTTGCACCCACAATAGTTTGATTAAAACGGTTTAATGTAATGTGTTCAACATTTGTAAGAACCGGATAATCTTGCATGGCTTTTGTATAGTACATTTCAAACAAATGACCAAATAAGCGAACATTGGCAGAAAAGGTATTGTTATTTGCAATATATTGATACGACCCGGGCTGTAATGCTGTATAATCCACAAAAACCTCTTCATTATTTGGTATTTGTCCGCCCGGCAAGCGCTGAATTTCAACATAATCATTTCGCTGAATCAAAATGTAATCAAAATCTCTCAAGTAAATAATTGTTCCGGTAATATCTTTAACCACCACAGTATTTAAATCAATATATGGCCTGTTTAATAGAGTAATTTCACCATCAGATAATATCAGCTCTTCATTAAACACATTAATGTATGAATCTTGCGATTGCATATCCTGATATTGTCTAAAATATCTATAAGTCAGGTTTAAATGTCCTTTAAAAGGTATTTTTTTTGAATAAACTACATCTACCCCCATTCGCTTATTATTTTCAGTATAAGCTGTATGATTGAATTTATAATACTCAAACCATACATTAGTATTCAAGCTTTCGTATAATTGGTGTTTGAGCGTTGTTCGTATTCTATTTTGTTTTAAATTTTGAGCGGGTTGTTTTAAATTATAGAACAAATAATCAGCTATAAAAGTAAATCTTTGAGGAAGTTTAAATAATAGCTGTTCATTTGCTTGAAACCTTCTGTATTCATTACTTCCTTTTTGATTGTAATCGTTAATTATAGATCGAAAACTGTATTTCTTCTTTGTATCAAAATAAACTGAATTTTTTAAGAAGGTATTATCTACAATATTTTCAACAGGGGCTAAATCACCATCTCTTCGAAAATAATTATCATGGGCATAGCTAAGCTCACTAACATCTCTTTCACTAAAAGATTTTGAAATCCGTGTTAAAAAACTTTTCTGCTCCATTTGAAAAACACGTTGGGTGGCAATTTCTTCTTGGTTCCAAAAGTTCTGACTATAATCAATATTAATTGGAGCTATCTTATTTCTATATGATAAACTTGTTCCCCAACGTTTATTGTTTGCTTTAAGACTTGTCAAGTTTTCTCGGTTATTAATACTTTGATTTAAATTAAGAAAAGCGTTGATGGTAAGGTCATTTTTTTTAAATAAAGTGGTTCTTAAATCAAGCTTTCCTAATGTCCTGACTTCTGAACGGTCAGGAATATTTATATAGAGTTCATTCCCTGTTTCCGGAAAAAATGCAGCATTTATATCGAAAGTCATAAATCGTGGATCCCAAAAAAAGCTTTTAGCTTTTAGATTTACTCCTCCGGATATATAGGAACTTTGATGAAATTCATAATATTGATTAAAGGTTCGTTGATTTCCACGATAAAAGGAATAAATATTGAAATCACCATTTAAATTAGTTAATTTCCAAAGACCTACCGAAGCAATAGGTTGTTGAGCCAAACTACCTACTGATAGAAATAAAAATAAAACAAAATATGTCTGTTTAATTACTTTCAATTTTACACTTATTTAAAGTTTAATAAAAAATCGGTTATCTCCTCCGTGAGGATTATGACATTCGGTACATGTTTTATTGGTATTATTATGATAATCTGTTTCAAAAATCAACTTTTTATCATGACAATTTAAACATAAAGGGTTACCTTGTTGTTTCAATAGTTTATAGGTTTTGGTTACATGCGGACTATGGCATGTTGTACAGTATGCTCCTGCTACAGGACCATGAATGTATTTTAGTTTTTTATTAAAGTTATCATGGCATTTATAACAAGAACCTTTTTGGGGCATAAACCTGTTATCTCCACCATGTGGGTTATGACATTCTGTACAATTTGAGATTTCTCTGTCTTGATGATAGCGACTGTTGAAAACCAGCAAAGAATCATGACAAAAAGTACATAATTTTTGTGTGGTACGGAGCAATAGCTTGTCTGTTTTTGATTTATGCGGATTATGACATGAGGTACAAAATCCACCACCAACGGGACCATGTACAGATTTATAAATTTCAGAAAAATCATCATGACAATTATAGCATAACTGAGGTTGAGGTTTAATTGTTTTACCCATTGAACGTTGATCATGACAACTCTCACATTGTTTTTTTTGGTAGGGTGCATGCTAACATATCGAGGGAACCAGGCTAT
>JAKIUH010000507.1 GCA_021647685.1 Bacteroidales bacterium | reverse complement strand
TTTATTGCAGAAGCAAGCTCAGAAATATTGGGTTTTACAGGTATTTCATTGGCAAGTATGTTTACCAACCTTTTTATTTTTGAAACATATTGCGGATTTACATTCAACAAAAGCGGCATATCGGTTTCCACAATTTGGTTGAGTGAGGATGAAAGCCGTACATGATAGTATTTTTTATCTTTTAGATAAAAAGGATAGTATCCGTGATGCAAATAATCATTCCAATATTTAAAAACTTTTACTTTTTGACTAATTTCCAAGCTAATGCTTTCATGATTTTTCGCAATATCTTTAAGCGTATAAACCGAAAATTGTTGTTTACTTTCTATTTGCAAAAATTCTCTGAAAGACAATCCGTTCATATTAAAAATTAATGCTCTTCTGCTCAAATCAGCTTGTCCTTTATAAATATCAAGAATAGATGAACCCGTAAAAACTACTTTTAACTGCGGATAAAAATCAAAAATATTTTTCAGTTCTTGTGCCCAATTTTCATATTTGTGAATTTCATCAATAAAAAGCTGTTTACCACCTGTTTTTAGAAAATCTTCGGCTAAATCAACAAGTGTAGGATACGAAAAAGCAATATCGTCCATACTTAAATAAAGTACTTTTCTGTCATAGCCGTATGTTTTTTTAATGTATTGAAGCATTAAGGTGGTTTTTCCTACGCCTCTTGCTCCGGTAATTCCCACAAGTTGCTCATCCCAAGGAATATCTTTAATTAAACTACTTTCGTATTTTGTTTTTAGTGTGCTTAATAAATTTTTATGTCTTAAATACAGTTTTTCCATTTTTACTAATATTTAAAACAAAGTTAATAAAAATAATCTAATTTTATTAACTATACTTTATAAATTAATGTCTTTTCTATAATTTTTATTTAATAAAATAAATTAAATTATAAAATATATATAAGATGTTTTTATAATTAAAGATATTAAAATCATATAAAATCATTAAGTGTAGTTAATAAAACTATAACAATTTTATTAACTCTCCTTAATAAAATGGAAGATATATAAAACAGTAATCGTTTATTTATGAATAGGTAATAAAAAAGCAGGTAAAAACAACAATGATTTACCTGCTTTTAGAAAAGTTTATTATTTTATCAATGCACCGGGCTTAATATTTTCTTGTGGAGCAACAAAGTATAATTTACCGGATTTATCTTCTGCCATTAAAATCATTCCTTGCGACTCAATACCGCGAATTTTTCGTGGAGCGAGATTAAGCAGCAAACTTACTTGTTTGCCAATAATTTCTTCCGGCTTAAAATATTCGGCAATGCCTGAAACTACAGTGCGAACATCAACTCCGGTATCAACTTTCAGTTTTAAAAGTTTTTTGGTTTTTGCCACCTTTTCAGCTTCTAAAATAACACCACTGCGGATATCCATTTTCATAAAATCATCGTAATTGATTTCATCTTTAACGGGCTCATGAACTTGCTCTTTGTTTTGCTCTTTGGTAGCAAGCAGTTTGTTAATCTGGTATTCAATTTCTTTATCTTCTATTTTAGCAAATAGTAGTTCTGCTTTGCCAATTTTATGCCCTGCTTTGAGTAAGTCATGATTACCTAAATCGTTCCATGCAATTTTATCAATAGCCAAAATTTTCCTGATTTTTTCAGATGTAAAAGGTAAAAAAGGTTCTAAAACAATTGATAAAGAAGCACTAATTTGTAAAGCAATATTTAAAATGGTTTTTACTCTATTTTCATCGGTTTTGATTAATTTCCACGGCTCGGTTTCGGCAAGATATTTATTACCCAAACGTGCAAGGTTCATAGCTTCTTTTAAAGCTTCGCGAAAACGGAAATGCTCAATAGAATGTTCTACTTTTTCTTTTATCTGAACAATTTCTTTCAGTACGCTTAAATCATTTTCATCGGCTTCAATTCTTTCGGGAACTTTTCCTTCAAAGTATTTGTTGGTTAAAACAATAGCACGGTTTACAAAATTACCTAAAATAGCCACCAACTCATTATTGTTGCGAGCCTGAAAATCTTTCCATGTAAAATCATTATCTTTGGTTTCCGGTGCATTTGCCGTCAATACATAGCGCAAAACATCTTGTTTTCCTGAAAATTCTTCTAAATATTCGTGTAGCCAAACTGCCCAATTACGTGAAGTAGAAATTTTATCGCCTTCAAG
>JAKIUH010000115.1 GCA_021647685.1 Bacteroidales bacterium | reverse complement strand
CGGTGAATATATTCTTGCCGATTTCGTGACGGCTGAAAAAAGCGGTAATGAGATTGGTGCGTTTTATGCAACATTTTATTTATATGTCAATATTGCGACACTGGTTCTACAGGCTTTTATAGTAAGGCCGATGTATCAGGTCATTGGCGTGGGCGGTGCATTGATCAGTCTGGCAGTAATCAATCTGGCTATGTATGTATCGGTTCTGATCTTTCCTGTACTGGCCTGGTTTGCCATTGTGAAAACAGCTGACAACAGTATCGATTATTCAGTGGCCAATACAACCAAACAGATTCTGTTCCTGCCGCTGGATCAGTTTTCCCGATATGAGGGTATGCTGGCTATTAATACATTTTTTACCCGTTTCGGCGATCTGATCCAGGGTGGTATGATTTTTATTGTAATTTCTGTGTTGGCTTTGCCTGCCATGGTGTTGGTAGGTACAAATATAGCCTTGTGTCTGCTTTGGCTGTTTATCACGATGAATGTAAGTCGCCGGTTCAAACAACGAACCGAAGAGGCTGCAGCCAGGTGAACGTTCGACCGGCTGTTTATTTTCGCCTGAAGGGATACCATTGCTGCTGTTTGTAAGTCTTTAAATAATTTAATATGAGCGGTTGAACTTTTTTCCCAAGAAAAATGTTTGATTCGGTTAAAGCCTTTCTCTATGTACTCTATCCTCATCTTTTCATCTTTTAACATTATTTCTATTTTTTCTTTTAGTTCAACACTATTTTTTGGATTGAAATAAATTGAAGCATCGCCTCCTACCTCAGGTAAACTTGCCGCATTTGAACTAACAACAGGAATACCAGAAGCCATAGCTTCTAAAATTGGCAACCCGAAACCTTCATAGAGCGAAGGGAAAACAAATAGCTTTGCTTTACTGTAAATAGAAGGTAGTTTGTCATTATCTATATGACCAGTAAAATAAACATTACTTCTTAAATTATGATTATCAATATAAGCAAAAATATTTTTGTCAGGAGTTACAAACCCTTCTTTACGACCTAAAATTACTAATTTATAGATAGTTTTTGTTTCTTCAGAAAGACTGTTATATGCTTTTAAAAGTGTAATTAAATTTTTATGAGGTTTTACATTTCCAACAAATAAGATATAATGTAAAGGTAATTCTATATTAGTTTCCACATTGTTTTTAGTATAAAACATATTGTTAACTCCGCAGTATATTACATTAATTTTTGCAGTAATTGCATTTGTATATTTTAATAACTCTATTTTAGAAAAATTTGAAACAGTTATTATTTTATTACTCTTTCTTACTGCATTAGTGTATAATAATTTAGCATATAAATATTTTAAGTAAAAATAATTTTTACGAAGTGCTAAATGGTTTAAATCATGTATGGTACAGATAATTTTTTTAGCTTTTACAGGGAGTAATGGAACATTAAAATGTGGACACCACAGCAATGCACATTTAGGGACAATCTTTTGGAATTTAATTTGCTCAGTAAAAGAATAAATTTTTGCGTTAAACGCAATAATTTTACATTTATGAGTCCATGAAAAGACAGACAATTCATCTTTATTTCCTAATAATATTAGATGAAACTCATCAGATATTATAGGTAAAATATTTTTTAAATAAGTACCAATACCAGAGTTATTGATCATTCTAGCATCAACTACTAATGTATCTTTTGTCATGAAATTCTGATTTTTCTGATAGAGATATTAGTATTCCTAGTAATATCCAAGGGTATAAAAAATAAATTTGAACGCCAAAAATGAATAAAAACAAAAACATGTATAAAAACACTTCTAAACCGTTTTTATTTCTTTTAATTTTCTTAAAAAAAAGATAGATTATCCTTAAAAATAAGATCAAAATAACTAGCCCGCCATCTACTAATAACTGAACAATACCTCCGTACCCATGAGCATCAGTTTTACCAATAGGACTAGAAGGAATAAAACCAAGATATTCTGGATTGTTACGCATGATGGGATAGTTTCCTAAACCAATTCCAACAATTGGATTGTCAACAACCATTTCAGGAAAAATAAAAAGACCTGCAATTCTACCCATCACTAAATTTATATCTGTAGGCCGTTTTACAACCTCTCTTTTTATATTATTAATGTCATCAATATAAAAACCTGCTAGTTTTACAAAAATAAGAGAAGTAATAATACCTCCTACAATAAGAATAATAATGTTTAGTTCACGTATTTTTTTGTACATCTTTTTATGATACAAAAGTATAAACCATACTATTAACAACATACCACCCGCTTTTGATTTTGCAAAGAAAATAATAGTAAATAAAATGATTGTTCTAAATATATTATTATACTTGTTTTTATAAAAAAAAGACAAAACAAATGTAAACCCTAACATTAATCCGTAAGGGCCACCTTCTGAAAACCACCCTCTGAGTCTATCTCCCCAATAAACAGTTCTTGTTTCGGTTATAAAACCATGCATATGAAGAGTGTAGATTATTAGACTTAGTATTAATAAAAAAAAGCTTAAAAGAAATATCTGTTTTATAAAAAAAAGGACTTCTTCATATGATTTGTTTTTAAAAAATTGTTGTACTAAGGCCATTAAATTTATACAAGATATGAGTTCTAAATATCTTCCAATTGTTATGAAATAAGGCTTTTTTAAAACTGAAACTTCTTTCAATAAATAAAAATCTCTAAATGGATTTAGTGCTATGGAAATTAAAAACCACAAGGTAAATAGACCAAAAAATAACAGCACCCATTTATTTATACTTTTGTAATATAAAAAAGGAGTCAAACAAAGCAGCAAAATTTCAGCCACTTTTATTACGTTAATTTTAAGCTCAGTAAACTGGATACAAAATACAACAAAAGCAATGAAAAGAATATTTTTAAAACTATTACTATTCATACTTTACTGAAATTTAAATAGAGGATAAATTTTTTATAAAGGATCTATTTTATCGCTTAAAAAAGGTAAATATACTGATAAAACTTTTAATTTTTTATGAATGTATATAATCGCAATACTATTTGTTAATAGAATAGAAAACCCCGTAGCCATAGCTGCACCTAACATACCATACATAGGGATTAAAAACATATTAAGCAGTAAATTCAATACTGCAGTAACTGTGGTTACTTTTCCAAAAAACTTTTGATGACCAGTCATATTTAATATAATATCTACAAAGCCTGTTATCGCAAAAAAAAACTGACATATTGATAATAAAATAAGAGCATAAAGTCCTTTTAAGTAATCAGTCCCAAAAAATAATAAAATTTTCGTTTAATTAACTAAAAAAAACAATTATTTTTAGGTGTATTGACGATAATATTATTAATTTTTTCGGTAAACAAAGTAAAATGATTGTAAAAGTTTCGTTAAAATAACGAAATAAATATAAAAAACTTAGTTAAATAAACTAAATATTAGTAAAAAATTTGTTTGCTTTGTTCAATTAATTGCGGATTTTCAGAAAAGGACTTTGCAAAACGATAAGCTGCCTCTGACCATTCATCGTACATTTTTTGGTTCATATCCAAACAATATTGAATTGTATCAATAAATTTTTGTTCGTCATCCAAAGCAATATCCCAACCGGCTTTTTGCTTTTCTAAATTGCGCCAAGGGGTTCTATCAGAAATAATTACCGGACAAGCAAAACTCATGCTTTCTAAAATGCTGTGCCCAAAATTTTCGCCCAAACTGGGTAAAAATGAAAAGTGATAATCTTTGATTATCTCCGGTATCTTTTTATTGTCGATAATGCCTTTGTAGGTAATTCTAATACTTGCAGGTGCCGTTTTTATAAATTCAATACATTGGTTCCAGTATTCCGGTTGATAAATCGAACCATATAAATCAAACTCTATTTTGCCTTTAAATTTGTTTTTTACTAATAGTTGAATCGCAAATAAGATGTTTTTTTCTTTGGATATACGTGCAATGCTAAGGAGTTTTAATTTCTTTATTTTTTTTGTACGACTGATTCTGTCAAAGCTTATTTTAGGAGCTAAATTTGGTGCAATAATAAATCCGCTTGTTTTCAAATTCAGTTTGGCTATTTCTTGTTTTTCATTTTCATTGGTTGTATGAAAGAAAACATTTTTATAAAAATTAAAAAATTGGGCAAAAGTTATAAATAACTTTTTTTTCAGATTTTTGCTGCTAAAACTTTGCTTTGACAACATTCCACGCGATGCAACTACAATTTTTTTCTTGGATTTACGAAAAAGCCAAACAGGAAGCAATGAAAAATAAAAAGAATAAATACCGTTTATATAAACGGTGTCAAAATCAATAGTTTGAATTGTATTTTTTATGTTTTTAACAGATAAAAAATCTTTTGAAAAATAAAATACATGAATGTTTTTTGCTATTTCTTGCCATTGGTTACTTTTTACGCTTGCGTATGGTTCTGTTTCTAAGTAATCAGTATCTCTTGTAATAATGTAAAACTCAAATTCATCTGATAAATGAGCAGTCAGATTAGCTACAGAGCGTATGGGTCCGCCGGCTTTGTATCCGGGAAGAAACCAATCGATAAAAACAAGTATTTTTTTTTTATAAGCCATTAGGTTATTTATCCCTGACCGGATTTTAAACCCCGTCAGGGATATAAGGATAAGTTTAATTTATTTCCCACTCAAAACCATCTTTTGTATCTTTAACAATAATTCCCATATCTTTTAATTGATCACGAATTTTATCGGCTGTTGCAAAATCTTTATTTTTCTTGACTTCCATTCTTAAATTTAATAAAAGCGTTAGAACCTCATCAAGTTTATTTGCGCCTTGCTTTTGAGCATTTTCGTTTTTTAAGCCTGCAATTTCATATACAAAATCGTGATACAATTTTTTTAATTCATCCAAATCACCGGCAGTAATGCTTTCGGTTCCGGCTGCTATTGAATTAATGTATTTAACGCCATCAAACAAATGGGCAAAAAGAATAGGTGTATTCAAATCATCGTTTAAGGCATCGAAACATCTTTGTTTTAGGGCTTGAACATCAAAACTTGATTTAGCGGAAGTTTTTAAATTATCTAATTTATCCATGGCTGTAAACAGTCGTGCCATACCTTTTTCTGCTGATTGCAAAGCCTCGTTTGAAAAATCCAAAGGACTACGATAGTGGGCTTGCAAAATAAAAAAACGTATGGTCATTGGCGAATAGGCTTTTTCTAATAATTTATGATTTCCGGTAAAAAATTCTTCGAGTGTAATAAAATTACCGAGAGATTTTCCCATTTTTTGTCCATCAATGGTTATCATGTTGTTATGCATCCAATACTGGACAGATTCTTCGCCGTTTGCAGCTGTTGATTGAGCAATTTCACATTCGTGGTGCGGAAAGAGTAAGTCCATGCCACCACCGTGAATATCAAATTTTTCACCTAAATATTTTGTACTCATTACCGAACATTCAAGATGCCAACCGGGGAAACCATCACTCCATTCAGAAGGCCAACGCATGATGTGCTCAGGCGATGCTTTTTTCCAAAGTGCAAAATCAAAGGGATTTTTTTTCTCGTCTAGGCCGTCAAGTTCTCGCGTGTTGCTTTGTAAATCATCAATTATCCTACCCGACAGTTTACCGTATTTGTATTTTTGGTTGTATTTTTCAACATCAAAATATATTGAGCCGTTTTTTTCGTAGGCATATCCATTGTCCAATATTTTTTTTACCATAAGCTGTTGCTCTATAATATGTCCTGATGCATGGGGCTCAATACTTGGCGGAAGTGTATTGAGTGCTTTCATTTTTTCATGATAAGAATTGGTGTAAAACTGAACAATTTCCATTGGTTCAAGTTCTTCGAGCCGTGCTTTTTTGGCAATTTTATCTTCTCCGGTATCGGCATCGCTTTCAAGATGTCCTACATCGGTAATATTACGTACGTAGCGTACTTTATAGCCAATGTATTGCAAATATCGGTACAGTACATCGTAGGTAATTCCCGGTCGCGCATGCCCTAAATGCGGTTCGCCGTAAACAGTAGGTCCGCATACATACATACCAACGTGTGGTGGGTTTATGGGTTTAAATTCTTCTTTTTTTCTATTTAAAGTATTGTAAATGTATAATTTGTTTTCCATAATTTTTGATATTAAAAACGTGCAAAGTTAATATATTGATTTTAGATATTTATGTGTAAAACTTACTTTTTTTGGAATAGTTAAGCATTTATGTGTATAACGGATTTTTTTGCGATGCGGCAGGGATTGCAGCGATAGCTCCTGCTAATAAAAAATATACAAAACTTTTTACAAAAGAGCGACAGGCGGAGCTCCTTTTGTAAAATTAGGGCTTACTGAAAAGCTCAGATGTGCATCTATTTTGTCTTTTGTGAAGTGCAGATGTATAGAAATACTTCAAACTGAACAAAATACAAAAGAGGTGTGCAGCTGAGCAGCAAGATACATTATGATTTATATATAAATGCATGCTTTTTCGGACATTGTATTCAAAAACTTTGCATTTCAACACAGTAAAATAAACATAAAATATTTATTAATAATATATTTGCGTTTTTCAGCAAGCCCAAAATTAGTTTTGTTATTTTTTATTAGCAGGACTATAAGCGGAAAGCCCGTTTGTCCGCCCAAATAATTTTATTTGATTAGCAACAACAGTATGGACAAAGCTTTGATGTATAGAGCTTTTTATTAATTTCTGATTGTTTTAACAACGCGTCCGTTTTCATAAATTACTGTTTTGATGAGTTTCCCTTCGGAAGTATAGTAATATTTTTTGCCTTTAATTAATCTGCCGTTTCTAAATTCGCCTTCACGGTCAATTTTTTGGTGTGCATTGTAAAGTTTATGATAGCCATTTCCGGTAAATGCTTGATAGGTAGTATTGGTTTTGGTAATGTGCTCTTTGCTGACTGTTGCATTTGTATCATCGGGAATATCTTCAACAGTAACTTTTTTTTCGGCATAAAATTTCGACGAAGAGGAATTAAAAGAACCATCAGCAAATAATTTTTCAGATTTTACTCCACCGTCTTCATAATATTCTTTAACTACTCCATTTTCTTTTCCGTCCTGCCAATCTCCTTCAATTCTTAATTTTCCGCTTTCGTAATAGTATTTTTGTTTTCCTGAGCGTTTGCCGTTTTCGTTAAAAGTCCATTCGTATGCTTTATTACCGTTTTCGTAATAATAGTTGTATTGTCCCACCCATTTAGTGCCTTTCCAAATGCCTTCTTCCGAGAGTTTGCCATTTTTATAATATATGCGCGCATATCCATTGGGGCGATTATTTACATAGGTGATTTCTGATTTTAATACTCCGTTTGGATAATAGGTTTTCCAAACTCCGTTTTTCCTGTTATTCAGATAATTACCCTCTTTTTCGATTTTTGTGGAATCGCCATCGGCAAAATAAATCCAATAGCCAAATTTTCTGTTGTTTTCATCAACTCTGTTAATGGTGTCCCAATCGACAACGGGTTTTGATTGTGCAATTGAGGTATATTGCAGCATCAGAACTAAAAAAAATAATATATGCCTGAGACCCCAAATATTCATAAGGTTATTTATTTATTAATATTTTTTTCAAAAAAAACAATTAATCTTTACTATCTTATACGTATTTTCCATAAAAATGTTGCAAAAAATTGTAAATCAAAGTTTAAAATTTGTCCGATTTTTATACATGCTTAAATTTATTTACAATATTGTTCTATTGCATTTTTTGCATAAACATAATTCAAATTTTGGGCAATATGCAAATCTTTACAAGCTTCTTGCAATCTATTAAGTTTTATTAAATCAATACCACGAAAATAATATGCTGCCGCATTTTGATTATCTAACGCAATAACCTTGCTAAAATCTTCAATAGCTTTTTCTAATTTTCCGATTTTTTGATATGCCAGTCCTCTATTAAGATATGCTGTAATAAATTCCGGATCCAATTCAATGGCTTTATTGTAATCGGCAATGGCTGCTTCATAATTTTTTGCATGGTCTTTTGCCAATCCTCTGTTTGAGTATATACTTGGGTTATTAGGATTTATAAGCAAAGCTTGGTTAAAATCCTCGATGGCTTGATTTAACATGCCTAATTTTCCTTTTGCCACACCTCTATTAACTAATGCTTCTTCGTATTCAGGATTTATTTTCAGTGCTTTGTCGTAATCTTCAAGTGCTTGAAGTAATAATTGTTTTCTTTGTTCCTGATTAGTGATATAATCGGCGTAATTTTCTTTTGTAACTGCACGACTATGATATGCTTCAACAAAATATTCATCAAATTTTAGTGCTTTATCAAAATCAGTAATTGCCGGACGAAACAATGATGTATCGCCTGTTTCTTTTGCCAATTCTTTACGCGCCATTCCCCGATTGTAAAAAGCATGTTTATAATCAGGTTTATAAATAATTGCTTTTGTAAAATCTTTAATGGCTCCTCGATGGTCTTTATTGCGGTCTTTTGTACTCCCCCTATTATTTAAGGCAACTACGGCTGTTGGTGATTTTTCTATGGTATCATCCCAAAGGCTCATACTGTTGTTCCAAACTTTACAACGATTAAAGGAAAGTACCATTAAAAATATAATGTATATTGCTATAAAAAGTTTTGCTGTTAATGCTTGTTTAGGATATTTATCCATTAAATTATGCAAAAAATATGCTAAAAAGATAAAAAAACCAATGGAAGGAATATATGCGTAGCGGTCTGCCATAATAGCGCTACCCACCGGAATTAATTGTAATAACAATACGATATTAATAATGAAAAATGCAATGGCAAAAGCATATATTTTATTTCTTTTTAAGAAATAAAAAAACAAATAAAGTATCGATAATGAAGGTATTAAAAATAACCAATAATATCCGGGAACAGTTTTATTGATTATATCGGGATAAGGATATATTGCCGAAAGGTTTATGGGAACAAATAATTTTATAATGTATTGGGTAAATGCATATCCTGCAAATCCAATACGTTTATAAAATGCATAGCTCTCCTCACCGTGAAGCGCATTGCCTTCTTTTTGTGCATAAATAGCTATAATACCAAAAATTAAGGCAAGTATAAAATAAGGTATTTTTTCAAAAATTACTTTTTTATCAAGAAGCTTTCTGTCGTATAAAAAATCTATTGCCAAAAGACTTACAGCTAATGAAACCGCTTGCCCTTTGGACAAAAGAGAGAGAATGAACAGAAGTAATGAAAGAAAATAAAACTTAATTTGTTTTTTATCTATATAATAAAGGTATTCGATAAGTGAAGCAATAAAAAACAAGGCATAAAGCACATCTTTCCGTTCAGATACCCATGCAACGGATTCTACATGCAAGGTGTTAACAGCAAACATTAATCCGGCAAGAAATGCAATATCAAAACGTCTAATTAATAAAAAAACAAAGTAAAACACCAATAAGCTGTTTATAATATGCAAAAGAATATTGGTGAAATGATAAATCCATGCACGGATTTCTCCATCTTGGGTTTCACCTCCAATTTTATAATCTAAGGAAAGCGAAAGCATTGCCAATGGGTGATAATTCCCCATATAATATTCGGAAAATATGGTTTTTATGTTCTCAACAGATAATTCTTTTAATGTTGGATTTTCAAGTACATAGGATTTATCGTCCCAATTAGTCAGTTCTGCCTTAAAAGCAGGAATATAGGCAACAACTGTAAACACAACAATAATCAATGATGCAATAATCCACTGTTTTTTACTCTGTTTTTTTGGTACAAAAATTTTTTTACGGGCAAATTGTTTAATATTTTGCTTATCGCCGGTCTTCGTTTTTTTACTTTGCCTTTTCATTATTATAAAAATAGTGTTTGACAAATTTATAATATTCCGTTAAAAAGACAAGAAACTTGTCTTTTTTGTTGCTTATAAATATATTTTGCAGGAATGACTGAAAAATTAGAATTACAAAATTCTTTTTTCTGACTATATTTGCAAATTATAATACAAGCAATCATTATTTTATAAACTACCCATGAATAGTAATCAATCGGAAAACATATTTCCTGTTTTTGAACAAATCATTAATAAAGAACAAAAGGAAAGACTTTTAAAACAAAAAGCAAAAGTTATTTGGCTTACAGGACTTTCCGGTTCAGGAAAAACTACTGTTGGTGCAGCTTTTGAACGTGAATTATACAAACGAGGTTTTTTAACACAAATTTTAGATGGTGATAATATTCGCACCGGTATTAATAAAAACCTAAAATTTACGGTTGAAGACCGTTTAGAAAATATTCGGCGTATTGCAGAAGTTACCAAACTGTTTTTAAATTGCGGTGTAATTACCATCAATTGCTTTATTACACCAACGGAAGACATCAGACAAATAGCTCGTGATATTATTGGTGCTGAAAATATGATTGAAATTTATATAAATACACCTGTTGAAGTATGCGAACAACGTGATATTAAAGGTTTGTATAAAAAAGCACGTGCAGGCGAACTGAAAAATTTCACTGGTATTAGCTCACCATTTGAAAAACCCATACATGCAAAACTGGAAATTAATACCGGAGAATTAAGTTTAGAAGAGTCGGTTAATAAGCTGTTAAAACTTGTTTTGAAAGAAATATCTTATTGATTTTAGATCTAGTGTCATGTCAAGCATGTTTTAGTCATACCAAGTTTCGTTCTTTTTGCGTAGAACTATGTTAAAAATTTTGACCATAACTACTGCTATGCTAAAAATTTTTGCCTTGTTCTACCCAAAAATAACTTCAACTTATACGACACAACACGCTTGACTTGACACTAGCATAATTTACATCTGCAAACTTTTAATTCAGTTTTTTAAGTAAATTGTTATCTTTGCCGTAAATTTTCGTTAAAATAA
>JAKIUH010000114.1 GCA_021647685.1 Bacteroidales bacterium | reverse complement strand
ATATATTCATCTTCAAGGCTTTTTGAAATCTTTTTTGCTGTTTTTAAAGATTTTTCTACATGATTAGAAACTATAAGTTTTTCACCTGTTTTAAGCTTCGGATAAGATGCCAAAACATCATCAATCATTTTATTAAAAGCCTCTTTATCAACACCTGTTTTTTTCAGAATAAAAGGCGCCACGCTTTTATCGGTTTCTAAAATTCCTTTAAGAATATGCGCATTTTCAATGGCTTTATGATTGTATTCTCGGGCAATTTGAGCACCTCTTTTTAGTGCTTTTTGCGTTATTAAAGTAAAGTCGTTATAATCCATCCGTAGCTATAATTTTTATAATGGATATAAAATTAATAAAAAGTTTAGATATACCCACTAATGACGGTATAAATCATTTGAGTCTGACCTAAAAAGCTTCTTTATTACCAAAATTTACCTTTTCAAGCCCCTCAAATAACTTCATTTAAAAATTTTCTTTATAAACCGGATAAAATATGTTATTTTTCCAAAATATTTTAATAAACTGTATTTAAAATGAAAGAGCAAGGAATTATTCAATTTTTAAGGTTTTTAATATCGGCGATAATTGGCTTTTGGTTAGTGCATCGTTTGAATATGGAAGGTTTTATTGTAGTTGTTTTCTTTTTTGGCATTTACATTGCAGTAAGTATTTTTATTGAAATCATTAGAAAATATATTTTTTCAAAACAATCAAAAAATAAAGATTAATTGAAATATCTTTTTAACATATTGCTGTTATTTAGTTTATTTTATACAAACAATGCGCATTCGCAACGTGGAAAGACTGTTGACAATTTATCGGAAGAAGAAATTTTCGAGATGGCTGAATTTGCCATGCAGGATGAAAAATACGAAAAAGCAGTTTTACTTTATAAAAAGCTTTTAGCAAAAAAACCCAACAGCTCAAAACTAAATTTTTTGGTTGGTTTTGGATATCTGAATACCGATTACGGAAAAGATCAATCAATAGAATATTTTCAAAAATCAATAAAAAATATTAAAACCGGAAGTTCAGATAATGCGCCTTTGGAGGTTTATTATTATTTAGCATATGCCTATTATTATCAAAATAGATTTGCAAAAGCAAAAGAAGTTCTTAACCAAGTTATGACAAAAATACCTGCCAATGAAAATATCTTTAGAAATCGTGTTAACAATCTTAAACTAAAATGCAACAATGCTCTTATAATAAAGCAAAATAAATTAAATTTATCTATTGAAAACCTACTGGAAATTAATACTAAATATTCAGATCACAGTGCCTTAATGAATCAAGATGAAACAGAAATCATCTTTACCTCGCGACGCGCAGGCACCAAAATGAGAATAAAAAATATAGACGGACAGTACGATGAAAATATTTATACCGCATTAAAGATAGATTCGGTATGGCAAACACCTTATAGCTTAGGTAATTCGATTAACACACAGCAACACGATGCAGCAACTTGTATTTCGCCGGCTTATAATAAAATGATTATTCATCGATACGAAAGAAATAAAGGTGATTTATATGTTACAAATTTAAAAGAAGATGGCAGTTGGACAAATGCAGTTAAATTAGGAAGCAATATAAATTCTAAATATAAAGAAACTACAGGATGCCTTTCGCCCGATGGGAAAAAACTATATTTTACAAGCAACCGGCGTGGTGGCTTTGGCGGATTAGATATTTATGTTTCTGAAAAACAAAAAGACGGTTCATGGGGCCCTGCAAAAAACATGGGAGCAAAAATCAATACATCAAAAAACGAAGAAACTCCTTTTTTACATAAAAACGGTACTTTATTTTTCTGTTCCGAAGGGCACAATTCTATTGGTGGATTTGACATTTTTGCTTCATCAAAAGATGAGAACGGAAATTGGGAACAGGCTGAAAATATGGGCATACCAATAAATTCTATTGAGGACGATTTCTTTTATATTCCTTCAAAAAATGGTAAATACGCTTACTTTTCATCAAAAAGAAAAGGAGGAAAAGGAAAAAGTGATATATATAGGGTTCAATTAAACCCCAAAAGCAAAAAGAACTATGTAGTAATTTCCGGAAATTTATATGTATCGGATAAAAATCAAATAAGGGGCGTTGTAAAGTTTTTTATTGAAACAGAAGAAGGAAAACTTATAAAATCTTATGCTCCCGGCTTGTCAAACAATCATTTTACCCTCATGCTGGAATCGGGAAAAAACTACATATTAAGAGTTGATTATCAGGATATAACAACTCATAAAATTAATATTAAAACAGTAAGTTACGGCTCATTTTTATCGTTTGAGCAATATTTAATTTTGGATGATATAATTATAAAATCATTAAAAGATTCTGTTTACAAAAAGCAGTTGGTTCAAGGTGATTATGAGCAACTGGAATATCAAACAAAAGTAAAATCTCCTAATGCATCAAAAGTAATTTTGTTTGCAGAGAATAATTTAAGCAATAGCATTTCTGATAAAAATGAAAAACTCGATACAGAAAATCAAAAAACATTTGTTATTCAATTATTAAAAAGTACTGAACCAGCAAACGATACAATTTTTAATAATATTGAAGATATAAAAGTATATGTTGATAAAGATGGCTCATTTATCTATTATACAGGACAATATATTTATGAATGGGAAGCAGAAATAAGGCTTCGGAATATAATTAATGAATTTCCCGAAGCAAAAGTTATTGTAAATAATTTCCACGATAAGAAATAAAGCCTGCAAATTAGAAAAAATCCTATCTAAGATTACTCAATATGCATAATATTTATTATTTTGCACAGAAAAATCAAACGTATTGATGGAAAGTATAATTGATTTTCTTCTGAAATACTATTCTTACCTTATAATTCCTTTTATTAGTGGTTTTGTTGGTTGGTTTACTAATGTTATTGCATTAAAAATGACCTTTTATCCACTTGAATACATTGGTATCCGTCCATTTGGTTGGCAAGGGATTATCCCATCAAAAGCTACTAAAATGGCTCAAATATCAGTTGATTTAATGACCACCAAGCTGGTAAATGTACGTGATGTGTTTACAAATTTAGATGCTCAAAGAGTAGAAGAAGAAATTAGTCCTGCCATAAAAACTCTTGCAAAGCAAATTACCAATGAAGTAATGGAAGCACAAGCTCCTATTTTATGGAAAAGTTTGCCGCAAAACTCAAAAAATAAAATTATTGCACTTATCGAAGAAGAACTTCCTGAAGTAATAAAAAACTTAATGGAAGATTTAAAGATAAACATTGACGACATTTTGGATTTAAAAAGTTTGGCAATTTCTGCACTTTTAGAAGATAAAGCATTAATTAACCGTATTTTTTTAAGTGTAGGAAATAAAGAATTTAAATTTATTGAACGCTCCGGTTTTTATTTCGGATTTTTATTTGGTATGATTCAAGCAATTGTTTTTTATCTTTATAACCCATGGTGGGTACTTGTTTTATTTGGTATTTTAGTTGGATATGCTACTAATTTTTTAGCACTATATCTTATTTTCAGACCTTTATACCCTAAGAAATTTTTAGGAATTACTTTTCAAGGCATCTTTTTAAAAAGACAAGAAACCGTTGCCGGAGAATATGCACATATAATAAAAACCCAAATTTTAACTATTGAACGAATTTTTGATTTTACATTACGAGGGCCCAAGCACGATCGATTTTCTGACCTTAGTAAATACCATACAGATAAACTAATTGATACGGTTATTGAAAAATCGGGCTCACTATCTCAAATCGTCAATATTGATAAAAAAATAAAATACATCAAAAATATTGCTCATTACCGTTTTATGGAAGAACTACCTATTGCCATGCGCTTTGTTTATCCATATGCAAGCAAGGTGGTAGATGTTGAAAAACTTTTAAGTTCTAAAATGGCAGCCCTGTCAAAACCGGAGTTTGAAGCATTCCTACGTCCTGTTTTTAAAGAAGATGAAATGAAATTAATCATTGTAGGGGCTGCCCTTGGAGGAATTGCAGCTTTGCTGCAATACCTTATTTTCTTTTTATAATAAACAAAACCTAAACTAAACTATTATGAAATTTTCAGAACTTATTATTTTTTTAATATTCCCTGTTTTGCTTTTTTCTCAACCCAAACCTCCCGTTAAATGGAAGGATATATCCATTGAAGAAATGAAAATGTCAGAATACGATAATGACCCTAATGCTCCTGCTGTGGTATTATATGATTATGGCATTCGGTATTTTGATATAAATTCAGGCGGAAGATATTTGTTTTTAATGAAAGAGCGTATCGTACGTATAAAAATATTAGCAGAAGAAGGCTTAAAATATGCGCAAATAAAGATTCCTTTTCATGATTTGCATTGCGAAAAGTTTTATAAAGAAAACAATATTAGCATTTCTGCCAGAACTTATAATTTGGATGAATCAGGAAAAATAATTACATCGAAATTAAAATTTAAAAATATAAAATTTAAGGACAGTACCAATTGTATGAGAATTGCTTCATTTACTTTTCCTGATGTAAAACCGGGTGCAGTAATCGAATATAAGTACAAAGTTCCGACACTGGATATGATTTATCCTGAAACTTGGTATTTTCAAAGTTCAATACCTGTAAAACATAGTGAATTAAGATTTTTTGTTCCAAATGATTTTCAATATAATTTTTTTACGCAGAATATTGATGAATTAGATATTTTAAATACTCAATATTATTCAAAAGTTTTATTGGCAAGAGGTCAATATTCTTCTCAAAAAGAGAATGTAGATTTATCGGGAAAAATGTATCAATTTGTTTTAAAAAATATTCCTGCATTTGAATGTAGAGAATTTATCCATTCACCAAAAGATTTTATGCCCAAAATTAATATCCATTTAGAGCGTATTCAACAGCGCAACCAAACAGAAGTATGGAAATATATCACTTACCCGATAATGATAACCACCAATGATTTTTATTATACAAAAACTCCGGAACAAAGAAGAATGATACCCTATCCTGCCGGTTATATCCATCAAACAGCTAATTGGGAAGAATTAAACAATAAAATGTTAAAGCATCACAGGTTTGGAATGCCCTTAAAATTACCATGGAGAGATAAAGGAGCGCTTGACAGTGTAACGAATAGAAAAAAAACAGACTTAGAAAAAATGCAGGACATATACAATTATGTACGTAACGAAATAAAATGGGATAGTACTTACCTTATCTATGCAGACAGAGTTTTTGACCCTTTTTTAGGAAAACTTTACCTAAAAGTAACCAACAAATTTATAAATGAAAAAAGTTTACGAAAATCTTTTGAAGCGAAAGAAGGAAGTAATGTAGAAATCAATTTTTTGCTAATAAGTTTTTTAAAAAGAATGGGCTTAGAAGCCGACCCGGTAATGCTTAGTACCCGGGATCACGGAATGATTGACACGAATATTCATGATGTTTCGCAATTCAACCATGTTATTGTACGTACAAAAGTAGATGATGAATATATTTTTCTGGATGCCGGCGATACGCTTAGACCTTATAATTTTGTACGAAAAAATTCTATTGGAATCACTGGTTTTTTAATAAGCGAAAACGGATACGAATGGGTAAAAATTCATAATAAAGATATTACGCGCTCTATAATCAGTACAGATATAACAATCAAAGAGAACAACACAATTACAGGTAGTGTTAAAAACGAATTAAGTGGTTACGATGCATTAGCTATAAGGCATGAGTTGCTTCGAGATAAAAAAAAGAGTGATGTAAATAATAAAATACAAACAGGGCTTGAAAATGCAACTACTTTTAATCCTAAAATTGAGAACCTAAATAATATAGATTTTCCCTTAATTATTAAATCCGGTTTTAAACTTGCAGCCGGTCAATCCGGCAAATTTATATTCAAACCTAAAATTGATATAAAATTTACCGATGATAATTTTATGGAAAACTTTAGAACTTGCCCCGTAGAATTTGATTACCCTTTTGTTTATCAATACAATATACACATTTCAATTCCAGATAACTATACGATAGAATATCCGCATGATTTAAGTTTGCAGATGTTTGGCAATAATGTTCAGTTTATATACACTATTGAAAGAAAAGAGAACGAATTGACCCTAAATATACGTTATGCCATAAAGCAAATTAGCTTTCCGGCAAATGCATACAATGCCTTTTCAAGTTTCGTGTATAAAATTGAAAATAAACTAAATGAGGAAATAATAATACAAAAAAACTAAAATAAGTCCTATTGATTAATAAAAGTACACTTCAAGTCATTTTTTCTTAGTATTTTTATTGCTTAAACAGTAGCAATATACACATGCAAAACAATGAAGTATTAAAATATTTTTATATTCATAAAACAAATTTTGAAAATAATCTGAAAATAGTGGCTCAAACTGCTCCAGAAGAAGCAATTCATGATATGCGTGTAAGCATTAAACGTTTACGTTTATTATATAAATTTATGGATTACTGTTTCGATAAACAGTTTAAAGCAGTAAAAAAGTCAAAAAGTTTAAGCAAGGTATTCAAATCGGCAGCAAATTTACGTGATATTCAAATTCAAACAAAACTGATTGAAGATATTGAAGAAAAATTAAACATTAAACTTTCTGAATGGATAATACGCAATAATGAAAAAGAAAAAACAGAAATAGAGCGTTTAAAAAATTACCTGAAAAAATACAATTATTTTAAACTTGAAAAACAATTTGTAAAAAGTGAGCACCTGCTTGAAGTAAAATTAAAAGAAACAAAAGCTGATTTCAATATCCTGATAAATAAATATTTTAACAATAGATTAGAAAAAATAGCCTTACTTTTAAATCAAGACAAAATTGATTATCACAAAATCAGAAAGAGGATTAAAGAACCTACTTATTTAACCGAAATTATAAATATTAATACCGGCAATGTTCCTGAAAAACTTATCCTTTTAAAAAAACTGGGGAAACTTTTGGGTGACTGGCATGATATTGAAGTATTTATAAGAGAAAAAAAACTAAATACCTACAAAAATATTGTAAATTATTTAGAAGAAAAACAAGATAGTTTGATTAAAGATTTCAATAGATACTACACGGCACTCATAAACACTTATTGAAATAATACCGGAAACCGGCATCCTAAAATATCAGAAAAACATCTGCTATATCAAGATTTTTTTTTGAATAGATTTAAGGATACTTAATTATTATTTGGTCGGGGTGGTGAGATTCGAACTCACGGCCTCTACGTCCCGAACGTAGCGCGCTAACCGGGCTGCGCCACACCCCGAATACCATTGTTGGCTGCAAAATTAATATTTATTAGCAATTATTTAAAATTTAACAGAATATTTTTTTTACATATGTCAAGCCTGAACTTAAACAGCAATAAATATCTGATTATCAGTATAAAATATTTTAAATAAAACCGTATTGCATTGATAAATAAGCAAGTAATTACATACAAAATGTTAAAAAAAACATATATTTTTATACAAAATATCATATTTTTGTTAAATTTGAACTGCAAAAATCAATCTAAACTTAACATATGTTTGTATCGGTTAAAGAAGCAGTAGTGCTTACGGGTAAAAGTCAAACAACAATTTACAGGCTTTGCAAGAAAAGAAGCCACACAAGATATGTGAAAAAAAAAGACAATAAATACTTTATTGATAAAGCCTATTTACTGGCTACTTATCCGTCTATAAACAAAAACATTATGGAAAATACAGAGAACAAAGCACCCATTACAAATACGCAAAACACAAAAGACGATTTAATAGAATTTACTGTTGAAAACAAAGCAACAGACGAAGAAATTGGAGAAAAAATAATTGATGACATCTCAGAAAAAATTACCGAACGATTCAATCAAGCAGAAAACGAATTGCTTGATATAAATGATAACACAAATACTGTTTCTTGGGATACCATTATTGGTGTTTCAGTTGGATTGTTATTAATTACCGGATTTATTCTAATGCTTTATTATCATTCAGGAAATTAAATCAATAGACTATATTTTAATAAATTACGCCGGTAATAAAAATATATCAAATCAATTAATTTTATTTTGAACATTCAACGAGCTGTTAAATATTTAAACAAGATTCCCAAAAAATTACGTATCTCAATATACATAGTCTTCACAAGTATTTTTCTGTTTTTCATTTTAAACATCATTTTTCCATTAAATCTTAATATTAAATACTCACAGATAATCCTTTCATCAGACAGTACAGTGATACATGCATTTCTAAGTAACGATGAAAAATGGCGAATGAAAACCGAACTTAACGAAATCACGCCCCTATTACGAAAATCAATCATCTACAAAGAGGACAAATATTTTTATTATCACCCGGGAATTAATCTTATAGCAGTTTTCAGAGCATTTTTAAACAACATGCTTCATCAAAAACGTACTTCGGGAGCATCAACCATTAGCATGCAGGTTGCCCGCTTGCTTCAACCTAAAAAACGCACATATTGGAACAAAATCGTTGAAATGTTTCGTGCATTACAATTGGAATGGAAATTTTCAAAAGATGAAATTCTGCAAATATATCTTAATCTGGTACCCTATGGCGGAAATATTGAGGGTGTAAAAGCTGCCTCGGTATTATACTTTGAAAAAGCACCCAATCATCTTAGCCTTGCCGAAATAACAGCATTATCAGTAATACCCAACCGCCCAAACTCATTAACTTTGGGCAAAGATAACGACAGTATTATCAAAATACGCAATAAATGGCTAAAACGCTTTAAAAAAGCAAAACTTTTCAGTAAAGAAGATATCGCCGATGCCTTAAAAGAGCCACTTACGGCAAAAAGAAACCCTGCACCCCAAAAAGCACCCCATTACGCAATCCGTATGAAAAATATGTTTCCTAATCAAGCAAACATTTATACACATCTTAACATAAAAAAACAATTAAAAATTGAAGCATTAACAAAAAATTACATTAACCGTCTTTATAATCAAAATATAAAAAATGCAGCGGTTTTAGTAATTGATAATGCAAGTAATTCAGTGATTTGTTATATAGGTTCAGCCGATTTTTATAACGAAGAAGATGCCGGACAAGTTGATGGAATAAAAGCAATACGTTCGCCGGGGAGCACCTTAAAACCATTCTTATACGCACTTGCTTTCGACAAAGGCTTAATCACACCAAAAATGAAAATATCCGATGTTCCGGTTAATTACAGCGGCTACGAACCACACAATTACGATGAAAGATATCACGGGTACATTAGCATCACATATGCTTTAACTAATTCGCTGAATGTAGCAGCTGTAAAAATTTTGCAACAGTACAAAACATGGCGTTTTGTAAATCATCTTAAAAAATTAAATTTCACACAAATACAAAAAGATGAAAAAAAATTGGGACTATCGGTAGTACTCGGCGGCTGTGGAGTAACACTTGAACAATTAACAGGAATGTATCATGCCTTTGCAAATAACGGAGTATATACCCATTTTAATTGGTTACAAAAAGATACTTCAAAATCTGGTTTTCCGGCAGTTTCACCTGCTGCCGATTACATGCTCACACAAATATTAACCAAAGTAACCCGCCCCGATTTACCTTTGGAGTGGCAAAACAGTGCCGATTTACCAAAAGTAGCTTGGAAAACAGGCACTTCCTATGGTAGAAAAGACGCATGGAGCATCGGCTACAATAAAAATTACACCATTGGTGTATGGGTAGGTAATTTCTCTGCCGAAGGAGTAGAACATTTAAGCGGTTCACAAACGGCAGCCCCCCTACTTTTCGAGATATTTAATACGATTGATTACCATTCGCAAGCTGAGTGGTTTTCAATGCCCAAAGATGTAGCCTATCGCACGGTTTGCTCCGAAACAGGCTTAATCCCAAATACCTTTTGCAGCAACTTAACCGATGATTTATATATTCCGCAGATTTCAAGTAATAAAAAATGCCAACATCTGAAAAAAATAATGATTTCGCCCGACAGCAGCATAGCCTATTGTACCTCTTGCCTGCCACAAACCGGCTATATTACAGCTTGGTATCCCAATTATCCGCCCGAAATTGTAAACTATTATGAAGAAAATCAAATTAAATACCTCAAACCACAGCCACACAACCCAGACTGCAATCGTATTTTTACAGATAATTTACCTGAAATTACTTCACCGGTAAACAATGTAGAATATTTTATTGATAAAAACGACACCACCCAAATACTACTCACTTGCAATGCCGGCATTGATGTTAGCAAGGTTTACTGGTACATAAACGATAAATTTTATAAAGCAGCAAAAGCCACCGACAAACTTTTTTTCAAACCAACCGAAGGACGTATAAAAATATCCTGCACCGACGATAAAGGCAGAAACACAAATATCTATATCCAAGTTAAAATGATTAATTTTTAGGGCAGCCGGGCGGGCTTTCCGCTCATAGTCCTCAAAGCAAGGCAGGCAAAACATCGGCAAAAAAGTAGCTCTGTGTCCGCCGCTCTTTTTTGCCGTGTTTTGCAAGCTGCCTTGCTTTTGCGGGCTATCCGCTTCAATCCCTGCTGCAACACGCTCCATACCAAATAAATAAAACAGCACCTTAATCTGGATAATTATGCTTCGCATAAGAAAAGTTCAATAAGAAACAGCAAAAAAATTGGAGATAACTATGAAAAATAGTATTTTTAAAACTTAAAAATAATACGTACATAAGCGATATATCAACAATATATTGTGTATATACAAATGTTGTGCTTTACTTAGGGTTGAATGTAAAAAAAAAGAAAATAACAGCAGAAAGCAATTTGAATGATTTTTTCATTGCGAAACGAAGCTTGCAAAACGCTGCGAGCCGAATAATCGGCAGATCTGGCG
>JAKIUH010000506.1 GCA_021647685.1 Bacteroidales bacterium | reverse complement strand
TAATTTTAACAGGCTGAAAGCCTTATTTATTCTAGCCCAATGGCAGCGCCTTGGGTAAAAAGTGAGAAATTTGAAATGTGTGCGCACTGTAAGTGCAATTTAATTCACCCTTTCAGGGCTCGGACTACTTAACAGTTGATTTCACCCAAGGCGTTGCCATTGGGTTAAGTTAACTAAGGCTTTCAGCCTAATAAGCATATAGGTGTTTTTATGAAAATTTGGGGCTCATCTTAAATCCCATTGGGTCAGTTGTTCTGATGTTCGTAACGAAAATCAAATACTTGTATGCCAATTGGCTGATGTGTATCAGTATTGGTATTCAGAAAAAAGCAAGCTAAGCGTAGCACTAGTGTTTACTCCGGCTATCAGCAGAAGTTTTTTTTTCGAGTATTCCCAGTAATGGTGTGCAATCTGCCATAATTTGGATAAGATTTAGGCTTTACATTAGAATATAGTTCACAGATTTAAGGTTTTAACAAAATAAATTGAAAAATTCGCTAATTTTTACTAATTTTGCAGCTTATTACCATAGGATATTAAATTCATCGAATGGAAAAGAAAAAAGTTTTATTTATCTCTCAGGAGATAACTCCTTATCTTCCTGAAACAGAAATGTCGCACAAAGGCAGATACTTACCACAAGGAATTCAAGAAAAAGGAAGAGAAATCAGAGCTTTTATGCCCCGATTCGGTTTAGTCAATGAGCGAAGAAACCAACTACACGAAGTAATCAGACTTTCAGGGATGAATATTATCATTGATGATACAGACCACTCGCTTATTATTAAAGTAGCATCCATCCAGTCTGCTCGTATGCAAGTTTATTTTATTGATAACGAAGATTATTTTGAACGCAAAAGTATGTTTACCGATGCAGAAGGTAACTTTTTTAAGGACAACGATGAACGTGCTATATTTTTTGCCAGAGGCGTACTGGAAACAGTTAAAAAACTTAGATGGGCTCCCGATTTGATTCACTGTCACGGGTGGTTTACTTCATTAATTCCTTTATACATAAAAAAAGCCTATAAAAACGACCCTTTATTTGAAGATTCAAAGGTAATTTACTCGGCTTATAATGATGATTTTAACGGGACTTTGGACAGCGGTTTCCGTAAAAAAATGAAAATGAACGGAATTGCAGCAGAAGATACGCGTGTTGTTAATGAAGCGGATTATGTGAATATGAATAAGTTAGCCATAAATTTTGCTGATGGAATTATTTTTGGCAGTGAAAATATTAATAAAGAAGTTGAAAATTATATAAAAAACAGTAAAAAACCCGTTTTAGACTATAAAAATAAAGAAGAGTATATTGATGCCTATAACGAGTTTTATAAAGTTTTTTTAGAATAAAAAAAATAAGAAATGAACAAAAAAAATATATCTATTACTATTGCTGTAACATTTATTTGGGTTTCAGCATTTTTTTTTGGTTGTACCGACCCAACAGATGCCGGTATTGGGATTATACCTGAAGACGTATTGATTAAATTAGAATCGTTTGATACTATAGCTATAGAAACATATACCTATAAAGACGACTCAGTGCTTTCAAGCAGGGTTGCAAGTGGATTACTTGGAAGTTTTATCGACCCTGTTTTTGGTAAAACAAAAGCCGGTTTTGTAATGCAAATAAGTCCGGGACCAACCAACGGATTCGGCAATAATCCGGTTGCTGATTCAATGAAATTATTTTTACGATACATTGCAGATACTACAGCCCCTTTGTATGGAAACATGAATTCAGAAATGCTTTTCAAAGTTTACAAAGTAAAAAACAATTTATCCGTTGATTCCTCATATTACACATTTTATAAACCAA
The DNA here is from genome assembly GCA_021647685.1 of Bacteroidales bacterium. Classification (GTDB taxonomy): domain Bacteria; phylum Bacteroidota; class Bacteroidia; order Bacteroidales; family NBLH01; genus NBLH01. The sequence continues at coordinate 347 of JAKIUH010000506.1, read as the reverse complement.
AGTGGCTTGATTTAGGTGAAGTTTTAGCAGAAACAACTTATTTCCCAAAAGATGGAAGAAACGATACGGTTGTTTTGTCTGTTAACTTGAATACAAGTTTCGGACAACGTATTATGGACGATTATAACGAATGGGATGATGTTGTTGACCCTCGTGATACTAGTTTTACAAACTATTTTAAAAAAATGTATATCAAATCAAATAATATAGGCTATGATAATACTTTATCAATATTTAATATTGTAAATGCAGAAACAAAAGCAGTTTTATATTACCATAATACAGAAGACACTTTAGAGTTGTCTTTTTTAGTACCTAATACAAATATACGGTTTAATATGGTAGAA
>JAKIUH010000505.1 GCA_021647685.1 Bacteroidales bacterium | reverse complement strand
AAAATGGACGGGAAACCAATTAGTGAGCAATTAGAGCAACAAACTACGGTTTTTATACTGCTGTATATTTTTACTTTTTTTATGACTACTTTTATTCTTACTGCAATGAATATAGATGGCATGACTGCATTTTCAGCATCTATTGCAACCATTGGTAATGTTGGACCCGGCTTTGGCGATGTTAGTTCATTAGGTAATTTTGGAGCTTTACCCGATGCTGCAAAGTATGTATTAAGTGGAAATATGCTTTTAGGAAGGTTAGAAATTTTTAATGTATTGTCGTTGTTTATGCTAAGAGGTTCTTGATAATTTCTTTTAACAAATAATCATAAATTTATAAAATAGTGAAAAATATAGCCATATTTGCCTCAGGCAGCGGTACGAATGCCGAAAACATCATCAATTATTTTAAAAATCATCCTAAAATTAAAGTTAGCTTGGTTTTAAGCAACTGTAAAAATGCTTACGTATTAGAACGTGCTAAAAAACAGAAAGTTGAAACACTTGTTTTTAATCGTGGAATTTTTTACGATACAAATGATATAATTGAAATATTACAACAAAAGCAAATTGATTATATTGTTCTTGCCGGTTTTTTATGGCTGATACCCAAACATTTTATAAGGGCTTTTGAAAACCGTATTATTAATATCCACCCTGCGCTATTGCCCAAATACGGAGGTAAAGGCATGTACGGCATGAATGTACACAAAGCAGTAATAGCCAATAAAGAAAAACAAAGCGGTATAAGCATTCACTACGTGAATGAGCATTACGATGAAGGAGATATTATCTTTCAAGCCACTTGTCCTGTTAATGAAAGCGATACTCCCGAAAAATTAGCGGAGAAAGTTCATAAATTAGAATACGAACACTTCCCAAAAGTAATTGAAATGTGGATAACAAGCAGTCCGTTTTCAAATTAGGGTATCGTAAGTTCAAATAGTAAATGCAACTTTTTAGTGGTATTAATATAGTTTTTGATACTGTCCCTAAAAAGAGAGTAAACTATATTTTTGTTATCTTTACAACAAAAATTTACGAAGGTTTCATTTATGATTTAAAGTTTCGTTTATGTAATTCTCAATTCTTTTAATTTGTTTTTCGTAGGTGTTGTCAAGGACAAAATTAATACGTTTTTTTGCAATATATCTTCTTAATACATTTTTTCAGTTAGGTTTCTCTTTTAAAAACTAATTTTAGATGTTGCCAAATATAGATAAAAGGAATAAAGGGACGTTTTTTCCAGTGAATTAATTTCCATTTAATGTTAAAAAAAGAAAATGTGTTTAAAATTGTCAATTTTGGGTTATAAAAACAAGCATTCATTGTGTGTGCATTTAATAAAGCAAGATATTTTCTTTTTGATTTCTTCGAATAATTATTTTCAAGAATTTTTGTTCTGAATTTTTGTTCTAATTGTAATTGATAAATAAGTCGTTGTTTAAAATCCATTGAAGATACAGAATTTATACTCCAACGGTTGTAAACACTAAAAAAACCTTTTGCATAAGTAAATTTAGCACCGATTAGTGCCGCCATAGTAAAATACTCACGGTCTTGTGCTACTTTTGTTTCGGGATTCCAAGCTTGTATATTGTGTAATTTTTCGGCAATTTGTCTTGTTAATAGGTAGCTGTTATTTGCCATCCAATTATCTGATAAAATCTCAAAGGTAAAATCTTGATATTGTGCTTTTTTATATTCTTGACGTTTAATAAATTTATCATTATCATAAAAATCCATATACCAATCGGAATATACTATACCGGTTTCAGGATTTTCTTGAAATGCTTTTATTTGATTTTCAAATTTTCCTTCCAATATGCTTTAGTTTCTTTAACATGTTTTAACCAAGGACTTTCTTCAGACTTTTTAATTGATTTTTGTAAAAGTAATCTTACCATGACTCTCAAATTTACACGCACATCTCCAATCACTGCAATCTGTGCAGTTTGATTTTTACCAATTTCAGCTGGGTCAACGTCCATATTAACAATTTTTAATCGCTTTTCAAAAGATTCAAACGTTCCACCAGACCTATCAGAGAATCTGGTTCCTATTGCCCACACACAATCAGCTTCTGCCATCATTTTGTTAGCCTCTGCATGCCCATGCATACCAATAGGACCTAATGATAAAGGATGAGTTTCAGGAAATGCACCTTTACCT
>JAKIUH010000113.1 GCA_021647685.1 Bacteroidales bacterium | reverse complement strand
GGTGATTATTTAATAGCGCCAAAAGCAGAAATTAATGACGGGAAATTGGATTTGATAATTGTAAATAAACTTAGCCGCTTAAATTTACTGAAAACTTTTCCGAAAACATTTAACGGTACTCATATTGAAACACCTTTTGTTCAGTACATTCAAGCATCAAACATACGTTTTGAAATCAATAAACAAATGCAACTTTCGCCCGATGGTGAACTTTGTTGTAAATTGCCGGCTGAAATTTTTTGTGAACCGGAGGCTGTTTCTATTTTTGCAGGTCAATAATTTACAATATAGAAATGAAGACTTTCAGATATATCTATACAGCTTACGCATGGATTGTTGGAGGAAGTATTTTTGTAATAATTGCCTTAACAGGAATTATAGGAATGTCGGTTACATCACCGCAAAAATACAATCCTGTATTTAAAGCAATGTTAAAGTTTATGTTTCATGCTATTTTTATTCGTGTAAAAGTTATCTTACCTGAAAATTTTGATAAAAGCAAAGCCTATGTTTATATGCCTAACCATGTTAGTCTTTTAGACTCCCCTTTAATGGCAGCCTATTTGCCTCAGTACATTAGTGCATTAGAAGCTAAGGAGCATTTTAACTGGCCGCTGTATGGTTGGTTGGCAAAAAAATATCAAAACATACCTATTAATCGTAAGAGTGTGCCTGAATCCTTAAAAAGTGTGAGTGTTGCCAAGAAAAAATTAAAATCAGGTATTTCAATAATTGTTTTTCCGGAAGGAAGCCGTACAATGACCGGTAAAATGGAACGGTTTAAAAAACTTCCCTTTCATTTGGCACAAGATGCCGGAGTATCAATTATTCCTGTTGGTGTTTCCGGAATTTTTGACATCAATCATAAAGGAACCATTCTTTTGTGGCCCGGAAAAATTTTAATGAAGTTTGGGCAGCCTCTTGATGTTGAATATATAAAAAACACAGATGTACCTGAGCTTATGAATGGTGTTAAGAATCAAATTCAATCTTTGATTGAATACAGATAGCCGGTTGAACCCCGTAATCAGATACAAGTTTTGGATTTAAGATAATTTAATAATTATTCTGCCTATTTTTTTGTACTTTTGGCGGCAAATTATTTTATTCTTTTGTTTCGTAAATTAGTGCATTATGAAATAAAAGATGTTTCGTATTTATTATAATCGTTAAAAAAACATAGCGCTATGTCAATCTATAAAGATAAAATCGTATCGGAAGGTTTAACCTTTGATGATGTTTTGCTCATACCTGCATATTCTGAGGTTTTACCAAGAGATGTTGATTTAACATCAAAATTTAGCCGTAATATTTCAATAAAAACACCGATTGTTTCGGCAGCAATGGATACAGTTACAGAAGCACAACTGGCAATTGCCATTGCACGAGAGGGAGGGATTGGTGTAATACATAAAAATATGAGCATTGAAGCTCAGGCACAGAAGGTTAAAATGGTTAAACGTGCCGAGAACGGAATGATAATCGACCCCATTACTATTCGTAAAGAGGCTACAGTTGGCGATGCCAATAAAATTATGCACGATTTTAAAATTGGGGGTATTCCGGTTGTAGATGAAAAAATGAAATTAATCGGTATTGTTACTAATCGTGATTTACGCTTTGAAAAAAATCTGAAGAAGAAAATTAAAGAGGTAATGACTTTTGAAAATATTGTTACTACAACACAAGATACCGATTTGGAAAAAGCAGAACACATTCTGCAAAAGCATAAAATTGAGAAACTTCCCGTTGTAGATAAAAGCAATAAACTTATCGGCTTAATTACCTACAAAGACATTACAAAAGCCAAGGATCGTCCGTTCTCTTGTAAAGATGCCAAAGGGCGACTTAGAGTAGCTGCCGGAGTAGGAGTTACCCACGATACTTTTGAGCGTATTGAAGCCTTGGTTAATTCTGGTGTAGATGCAGTGGTAATAGATACGGCTCATGGTCATTCAAAAGGAGTAATTGATACATTGAAAGCGGTTAAGAAAAAATACAAAAATATTGATGTTGTTGTAGGGAATATTGCTACGGCACAGGCAGCCATTGATTTGGCAAATGCCGGTGCCGATGCAATTAAAGTAGGAATTGGACCGGGTTCAATTTGTACTACGCGTGTTATTGCCGGAGTAGGATATCCGCAATTATCTGCAATTTATAATGTTGCCGAAGCAGTAAAAGCAACGAATATACCGGTAATTGCCGATGGGGGTATTCGTTATTCGGGTGATATTGTAAAGGCATTAGCTGCCGGAGCACATTCAATTATGGCAGGCTCACTTTTTGCAGGTGTTGAAGAGTCGCCGGGTGAAACCATTATTTATCAAGGACGTAAATTCAAATCTTATCGAGGAATGGGCTCAATTGAAGCCATGCAAAAAGGCTCAAAAGATCGTTATTTCCAAGATACCGAAGATGATATCAGTAAATTAGTACCCGAAGGAATTGCTGCCAGAGTACCTTATAAAGGAACATTATCAGAAGTAGTATATCAAATGATTGGCGGTTTACGTGCAGGAATGGGTTATTGTGGTACGGCAAATATTAAAGAACTGCATAATGCTAAATTTGTAAAAATTACAAATTCTGGAATTACCGAAAGTCATCCGCATGATGTTGCTATAACCAGAGAGGCACCAAATTACAGTAGATAAAAAAACATCGCAGCTCAAGGTATAAAATTAAGCGATTAATAATTAGCTGATTGTTATTAATACATAAATTAAATTTATGATTTGGATATTTAAAAACTCCAAAAAATATTCCTTTTGTTTGATACAGGTAAAAATGCTTGTACTGTTTATTTTGTTTTTGATTTCATCAAACATTTTTGCGCAAGAAGATGTTTTGCTTGTTGTTGATAATCAAAAATATACGCTTGATGAGTTTTTGTCGGTATATAATAAAAATAGTGAAGAACCTTTGCCGGATAATATTAATTTGCTGAAAAAGGAAGTTGATAAGTTTGTGGATTTAAAGCTGAAAATTATTGAAGCAGAAAATATGGGGCTTGATAAAACCGATGATTTTATCAAAGAATATAAGCAATACAAAAGACAACTTGCCGAGCCTTTTTTAATTGATAAACAAAAATTTAAACAATTATGTACTCAAGCATATCAGCGAAGGAAAAATGAAATTAAAGTAAGTCATATTTTAGTTAGAGTAAGTCCTTATGCAGCTCCCGAAGACACACTTATTGCCTATCAAAAAGCAATGAATATTCGATTACGTTTAGAAGAAAGTGAACGTTTTGAAAATGTTGCTAAAGAGACCTCTGATGACCCTACTGCGGCTTATAATGGTGGTGATTTATGGTATGTACATGCCTTTGAGTTGCCTTATGCTTTTGAAAATTTAATATACAGGACAAAACCCGATAAATTATTGCAAATTGTTCGAACAAATTTGGGCTATGAAATATTTAAAGTAATGGGACACCGTAGCAATCCGGGTATGATAAAAGTAGCACATATTATGATTTCTGTACCTGCAAATGCAAATAAAGAGCAGCTCGCTAAAGCGAAACGTAAAGTAGATGATGTGTATAATAAACTTTTGCTAGGTGAAAAATTTGATGATTTAGTAAAAAAATATTCGGATGATGTAGGTATGAACAATACCGGTGAGCTACCTTGGTTTGGTACCGGAGAAATGGAACCGGCTTTTGAACAAGCATGTATTGATTTGCATAAATCGGAGTTCTCAAAACCTGTAAAAACAAAGTATGCTTGGCATATAATTAAAAAAATTGATCAGCAAGCGGTACCCGAATATGAGTTTATGGTTGATCAAATTAGTAAAGCAATTCGTGAAAGTGACCGTTATGAAATTTGCAAACAAAATATAGTTGCCAAATATAAAAAACAATTCAATTTTAGGGAAAACAAAAATATTTCCGATTTTTATGATTTGGTGGACAGTACTTTAATTTTTGAAGGTAAATGGCAAGCTCCTTCTATGTTTATGTTGCACGAGGTATTGTTTAAAATTGGAAATAAGGAGTATAATAAACAGCAGTTTGTTGATTTTTTAGTGAACAAGCAAAGAAAAATGTATCCAATTCCGCTTAAAAATTATATAAACATGCAATATGAGCAATTTAAAAATCAGGAGATATTGGAATTTGCATATAATCAATTGGCTAAAACCAATAATGAATATAAACGATTAATTTCTGAATTTCATGATGGAATTTTATTATTTAAGTTTTTAGAAAAACAGGTATGGTTTAAAGCGCAAAATGATACGCTTGCATTAATAAATTTTTACAATAAAAATATTGATAAGTATAATAAATACAGCGCCGATATCTCTGTTTTTAAATATTCATCGGAGATGAATATCAAAAAAATGAAAAAATATTTTACAAAATATAAAAAACAACATATTAAAGATGACTTATTGGCAAAAGTAGTGAGTAAATCAAGCAAAAGTAATTTTGAATTTATCGGAAACTATCAGGCAGAAGAAGGAAGTGATGAGGTTTTTGATTTAGTTATGAATGAATTTCATCTTGCAAAAATATCATCGAAACAAAAAATAATTATTTTACCGGATAATAAAACATTGGTATATCTTAATTCAGCAATTAGTAGAACACAAAAGCCGTGGACAGCCTTCAAAAGCGAATTAATTGAAGATTATCAAAATAAACTTGAAAAAGCACTAACCGTTGATTTAAGAAAAAAACATTCTGTTAAAATAAATGAAGAGGTATTAAAATCATTACTTTATTAATTTGTTTTAAAATCCAATTATACCATGAAGCATTTAATGATTATTGTGTTATTTACTATTGTATTTTTTTCTTGTAATAAACAGGAAAAAGAAGAAGGTAAAACACCTGTTGCCCGTGTTTTTGATAAATATCTTTACAAAGAAGATTTAAAAGATATAGTGCCTGCAGGCTTAAGTCCCGAAGATAGTATCGGAAGAGTACGCAATTATATTGATATGTGGGTAAAAAAGCAAGCCTTGATGAAAACAGCAGAGTTAAACCTTGCCGAAGAACAAAAAGATGTTTCTCAGGAACTGGAAGATTATCGAATGACGCTGCTTATATCTCGATATAAGCAGATTTTTATGGAACAAAACCTGGATACTATTATTACCGAAGAGCAAATTGAAGATTATTATAATGCACATCCCGAAGTCTTTAAAATAACACAGCCTGCTGTTATAGCTTTGTATATTAAGGTTTTGAAAACATCTCCAAATATTGATGTGATAAAAAATAAGTATCGTTCGTCGAGAGAGCGCGATATTGAAGAACTGAAAAATTTGTGTACTGAAAGTGCAGCAGAGTATGATGATTTTAATAATGAATGGATTTATTTCAGGGATTTAATTGTTAATATACCTGTACGAATAGATAATCAGGAAAAATTTTTGAAAACTAATAAATATATTGAAGCGGAAGATGAAAATTATTTTTATTTTGTTGCCATAAAAAATTACCGTTTAAAAGGAGCTACTGCTCCTGTTAAATTTGTTCGCGGACAAATTAGTGTAGGAATATTAAACGAACGTAAAGAAAAACTTATTAGAGAACTTGAAAATAATATCTACAATAATATGTTGGATAATCAAGAAATTGAAATAATTAATTAAAAATAAAAAATTAAAATATGTATCGAATTAGTATTATAATACTCCTTGTTTTTGTTTTTTTATCAAACAGCATTAAAGCCCAAAACGATTCTATTATTGATAATGTTATTGCAGTAGTAGGAAGCGAAATAGTTTTGAAATCGGAAGTTGAAGAACAATTAATGCAAATGAAAGCCCGTGGAATTTACGGTGGCGGAAATGAACGTTGTAATATTTTTGAACAGCTTTTGTTTCAAAAACTATTAGTTACACAAGCAAAATTGGATAGTATTGAAATAACGGAAAGTCAGGTTGATGATGAAATAGAAAGACGTTTGCAAGGGTTTATTCGCGAAATTGGCGGAGAGCAACAATTGGAAGATTATTTCGGGAAAAGTATTTTGGAAATAAAGCAAGATTTTAAACCCATTGTTCGTGAACAATTATTGGCTCAGAAAGAACAACAGGAGATTACAGGGGATGTTAAGATTACCCCATCAGAAGTAAAAGCATTTTTTAAATCGATACCCGCAGACAGTTTGCCTATTGTAAATGCTACTTATGAAATTTCACAGATTGTAATTGAACCAAAAATAAGTAAAGAAGAAAAAGAGGCGGTTAAGAAAAAATTGGAAAATTTACGTCAACGGATTTTAAAAGGTGAAAATTTTTCAACTCTGGCTGTTTTGTATTCAGATGATAAAGCATCGGCAAAAAATGGCGGCGAATTAGGTTTTATCAATAAAAGTGATTTGGTAAAAGAATTTGCTGCAACAGCTTATACACTGAAAGAAGGCGAAATTTCGGATATTGTTGAAACTGAATTTGGTTATCATATTATTCAATTGATTGAAAAAAGAGGCAGTCAGGTTAATGTTCGGCATATTTTAATGATACCAAAAGTTTCTGCTGAAGCAAAATATAAAGCAAAACAAAAGTTAGACAGTATTGCACGTTTAATCAGATTGGATTCTTTAACTTTTGGACAAGCAGCAATGCGTTTTTCAGAAGATGAAGATACACGAAAAAATGAAGGCTTAATGGTTAATCCTTATACGGGAACTTCAAAATTTGAAGTACAACAAATTGACCCTGCCACCAATTATGCTTTGCGTAAACTTAAAGTTGGCGAAATATCAGACCCTTTTGAAGCCCAAAACCAAAAAGGAAAAACAGTTTTTAAAATTATTTACAAAAAAGCGGAGAATAAAGCTCATACAATTAATATAAAAGAAGACTATCAACAGATTCAGGATATGGCTTTAGCCGATAAAAAACAAAAAGTTATTAAAGAATGGGTTGAAAAAAAGCAAAAACAAACCTATATAAAAGTTAGTCCCGAATATAAAACTTGTAAATTTAATTATCCCGGTTGGGTGAAATAAATTATTGGTTAATTAGTTGATTGATTAATTAGTTGATTGATTAATTAGTTGATTGATTAATTAGTTGATTGGTTAATTAGTTGATTGATTAATTAGTTGATTGATTAATTAGTTGATTGGTTATTAGTTGATTGGTTAATTAGTTGATTGGTTGATTGGAGCATATTTTAGTCTAATTTTCCAATTTTCCAATTTTCCAATTTTCCCAATTCCCAATTTCTAATTTCTAATTTCCAATTTCTAATCCCCAATTTCCTGTTAACTTTCTGGTGATGAAGGACTTTACAAGGCGCTTATAAAATTAACTTTTTAAAAATTTCAAACAGTCTGATTTCTTCATTTTCCCAGCAATATTCATTCTTTACTTTTTGTATATTTTTTTTAAGCTCATTTAAAACTTGCTGATTGCTTAATAAATAATTAATTTTTTCGGCAATTAATTTGGGCTTTAAGCCTTCTATCAATATTCCTGCATTAGTTTTATCAAGTACTTTTTTTATTTCCGGCAGATTGGAAGCTAAAACAGGTATTTCGGCATGAATAAAATCAAAAAGTCTGTTGGGCAATACATAGCGATAACTCAAACTTAAATCTTCTTGCAAAACCAAGCCAATATCTGCAATTTTTGTAAAAGTGTTTAGTTTTTCCAAAGGGATTTTTCCGGTAAAATATACTTTATTGTTCAATTTATATTCATTCACAATGTTTTTTAGCCGGTTTTCAATATCTCCTTCACCAATAATTAGTAAAATTGCATTTTCAATATATTGCATTGATAAAACAGCCGCTTCTAAGCCCCTGCCAATATTTAATGCACCTTGATAAAGTATTATTTTACGATTTTTAAAGCTTTGCTTTAAAGATATTGCTTCTTTATAAGCAATATTTATAATTCTTTTATCCATACAGACCGGCAAATTCCTGATTACTTGCATTTGTATGCCGTACTTTTTATAATATTCATCGGCTATTGATTGGCAAACAGTATAAGCATATTTTATTTTTGGTAAAATAATTTTTTCAATAAAAAGCCATGTGTTTTTTGCAAATATTCTTCCGTTTAATTCCGGCACTTCGGTAAAATATTCATGACTATCGTAAATCAAAAATACTTTTTGTCTGAAAATATACTTTTTAATTATATATGCCATATAGTTTGCAAGCAAAGTATCTAAGTCATTCGAAAGTAATAAGTCTGATTTTTTGAAAATCAGTAAAATAAATAAACGAATGTTGTATTCCGCATAAAACAATGCACCCTTTGTGAAAAATAAATTAATGCGTATTGTTTTGTATTTTCGAGCATTAAGTTTTTGTGAGTTTTTAAGTTTTCTGCCAATTAAAATGCTTTGAAATCCAATTTTTTGCAATGTTTGAATAACTTTATCTACACGTCTGTCTGTAACTAAGTCATTAGTAACCGATAAAATTATTATTTTTTGTTTGGTGATTTTGTCCATTTATGTTTAATCATTTTCTGCAAAATTAAGGGAAACATTGTTAAAATTGATATTTTTGCAAAATAAACAGAAGGTATGCTACAAATCTCAAATAATTTTTTGTTAAAAAAGTTTAATACTTTTAATATTGAAGTTACTGCAAAATATTTTGCAGCTCCGCAATCAGTTGATGAGCTTAAATTTTTACTGAATAAAAAAGAATTTTTAAAAGTTCCTAAACTAATTATTGGTTCGGGTAGTAATATGCTTTTTACAAAAGATATTAACGCATTAGTAATCCATCCCGAAATAAAAGGAATTGAGTTAATTGATGAAAACTACGAGCATGTAATTGTTAAGGTTGCCGCCGGTGAAGTTTGGGACAATTTTGTAGCATGGTCTGTACGAAAAGGATATAGCGGAGTAGAAAATCTTTCCTTGATACCTGGCAGGGTAGGGGCGGCTCCTGTTCAAAATATTGGTGCTTACGGTGTAGAACTGAAGGATGTTTTGTATAAAACAGATGCATTGGATATTGAATTATTGGAGCACAAAACTTTTACGAATCAGGAATGTGAATTTGCATACAGAAATAGTATTTTTAAAAATAAATTTAAAGGAAAATACATCATCACATATGTATATTTCAAATTATCAAAAAAGCATAGTTTTCAACTCAATTATGGAAACTTAAAAAGCGAGTTGCAAAAAATCGGGCAAATAAACTTACAAACTGTACGGGATGCTGTAATTAATATGAGACGTTCAAAATTGCCGGAACCCGATGAATTACCAAATGCCGGAAGTTTTTTTAAAAACCCTGTGGTTAATGATGAAAAGTTTAAACAATTAATAACTCGCTTCCCTGATATTGTTTATTATCCCGCAGATAATAATAAATATAAAATAGCTGCCGCTTGGCTAATTGATTATTGTGGATTGAAAGGCTATCGCATTGGAAATGTCGGGGTGCATAAAAATCAGGCATTGGTTTTGGTTAATTATGGTAATGCAAGCGGTAATGATATTTTAAATTTAGCCCTATATATTCGCCAAAAAGTTTTTAATACCTTTGGTATTAATTTGGAATTTGAAGTAAATGTTTGGTGATAAAGTTTGATATATAATTGTGGGTTTAAACTTAATTATAAATCACTTTGTAATCTTTGTCAAAATAAATTAAAGTTCCTGCCTTAAAGTTTCTGCTTTTGCCGTCACTGCATTCAAGATGATGTTTTTGTGCTAAAATACCTTCAACAACATTTCCTTCTTTATCAAATAAAATATAAGAGTTTTCTTTAAATAAAATCAAGTTTGATCCGCTTTTTAAAAATGTATTTCTTAATAAAAAACCTGAGCTGACTTTACCTTCGCTATTAAACTCTATAGGTTTGCCGGCAATAAAGTTTACAAATCCGGCAACTGTGCGCAAGTCCATGTTTTCAGCTAAAACACCTGCTACTACATTACCCTGATTGTCAAACTGAATTTCTGAACCTGCTTTGAATTTTATTAAGCGCTGCTTGGTCCATAGATACTTTTGTTTATTAATAAAACCATGGATGACAACATCTTGCTTATTTAATACAACAAATGAATTAGCGGTAAATTCAATTTTTCCGTTCGATGTCCAAAGTACAGAATCATTTGCTAAATATACATAGTTCTGTGCTGTAATTTGACTTGAAAACAAAAATAAAATATTGACCGCTGTGATAATATATAATAATTTCTTTGTACAATATTCTATTGAATTTGAGAAAAAAATTGTATATTTAAAGTCGTTTGTCATAATAATTATCTTTCTATAATATTTAATTTATTGTTATTCAGTGTGTTAATTGATTGATGACAATAATATACTGTTTGTGTTTTACAACATGTTTTTATGCTTAGAAGTTCAAAATTATTGAAACAGTTTCAATGAATAAAATAAATAATTAAAAAATAAACTCATGAAATTAATACCAAAATTATTACTTAAACAACTTTATACACGAAATAGTTTGGAAAACACCAATGAAGGTGTTCGCTTCTCAGTAAAAAATCGTTTAAAGGACGGAAAATTAACCGGTATTGAATGTATAAAAGTAAATAATATCCGTGTTGAAACAAAAGATATTTTTATTGATTTAGGTAATAATTTATTACTATCAGCATCAGAAGTAACGCCAAATAACCCATTGGATTTTCCTTTAAAAAAATCAATCACCTTATTGGCTAAGATTCCAAAATTAGAGGTTGGAAAACACGAGTTGAAATTTATTTTTCAAACACAGCCTTTTGGAAAATTAGAGTTTCATGTAGAAGATGCAATTTCTGATGTTAAAGAATATCAGTTTAAAATTCCGCGTGATAAGGATGATAATTATTCGGAAAAAGCTATTGAAGATCGTCATGCTTTTATTACAAAATATACAGGTGCAAGTTTGCCGCACATTAGAAAATATTCTTTTGACCCGCATACAACCGAT
>JAKIUH010000112.1 GCA_021647685.1 Bacteroidales bacterium | reverse complement strand
AATTCAAAAATTATGAAAACAATATTCGCAGAAGCAAAATTAACAATTGATGATTTAAAGGAAGCATTAAGCTATAATGAAGTAATAGAATTAGTTAAGCATATAGGCTACGACGAAGATATTCTTGAGGATATATTTACTGTACTTAATGTAACAGATGATGAGTTATTTGGCTACATAACTAGCGAAAGCGTAAACAGATACATATCTAATGACATTGATTATTATGATGTAACAAGCAAAATGAAAACAACAATAGAGTTGTTAGAATCAAAAAAAAGTGAATTAGAATTAGAGAATAAAAAATTGAAGAAACAATTACTACGTAGCTTTAATAATCATCACGAAGCAAAAGAGTTTTTTTGCGATTTATTTGATTTATCGCATCATGCCGACACAGAAATAATAATCAATCATGTATCTGAATTAATTAATCACAAACGTAGCACAGCTCTCCAGAACTGTGATTAACAGGAACTGTGAAAAATCAAAAAAAAATCAAAAAAAATGGAAATATATTACTTTCAACCCATAAGCCGTGCATCGCAAGCAGACATTGTTTGTGTAGTATTATCCGGTTACCGGAAATCATATTGCCGGCACTTTTATTTTACCGAAACGATAGCCCCTGTATTTTATCATAATGAGGGATATTTGCGCCGTCATTACATAGATAATTACAGCGAATACAAAAGGATAAATGCAGATGAAGCAAAAAAAATGATACGAGCTGCCGATTTAGGACACTTAGTACCAATTGTGCAAAGTGCTATGAATTTTCAACAAAAACTATTTTAACCGGTAGCACAGTTCTCCAGAACTGTGAAAGCTAATAAATAAAAAACAAAAAAAAGGGGACATGACTTACAACTACATAGCATTTACACAGCGCTACACCTTAGCCATACGCCGCAACCTTAATACCCACATGCGCAACCACACACTAAAGCGTGCCTGTGAACTTTTGCGCCGTTTTGACGATTATTTACAAGACGAAGCAATAAACCTGTGGGTTGATAATTTTGGAATCAGTAAAAAACTATTAAGCGGATATTAAAAAGGCGAGGAAAGCCCCACACTTGCACCCGCCGAAGAACTAAGAGAATATCTACTAACATTCGACATAAAACAAAACCAAATTACCGGTGAGCAAATCATCAGTAAAGAAAAAAAGCACTATACACGCGAAGAATTAGAACTATTGCTCGAGGCTGAAAAATACGAAACAAAGCATTTAAAGCGATTTTTAAATCCGGCAAATAAAAACATTACAGTCGTAAAAATGTTTAATCCGCTCAAAGATTTAATGCAAAAACTTGCCGCTGCTTACAAAGGCGAAGACTTAATCGGCGAACTTGCCGAATGTATCCCGGCAACCAATTTCAATACCGGAAAAAATTATCAAAAGCGCCTTGAATACTATTTACGAAAATGGCTTTATAAAGCAGCAGGGCAAGCCATGAACATTGGCAAAAACGATGCAATGTTATTGTGGGTAGAACCCCTTGGCGGATTCGGTAAATCGTATATTAACAAATGGCTGTTTTCCTTACCCGAATTTAAAAACTATTACGTTCGGATAGGGGAGAACGCCTCATTTATTGATATGGCAGGCATCAGCCGCGGTAAATTTATTATTGATTGGGACGAGCTTCCACTCTCAAAAAAACGCTACCTTGCTTTTAAATCATCCATAGCCGCCACCGAAATACAATCCTACAATAAAAAAACTAAAAATTACGAAACATACATCCGTAATGTTAATTACATCGGTTCCACCAACAAAGCCAACCGAGAACGGCAAAAAGGTTATTTATTAGACGATGACGATGCCATGAAACGCCGTATTATCCCAATAGATTTAACCGGACGAATTGATTACCAACGCTACACAAAAGATATTGATTTATATCAGCTTTGGGGGCAAGCCGCATCCGGCATACTGCAAGCACAAAAAAACAATAATAAAAACTTGCTTACTTGGGAGTGTGATTGGGACGACTTACGCGAAGAAAACCGCCGCTACGTAAACGCCAACAATAATATATCTATGAATATAGTACTATCAAGCATCAAGCCGGCAGAGCAGGGCACAGGCGTTTTAATGTCCGCATCTGAAATTATCGACATGCTTAATTTTAAAGGCATAAAACACAAACTCACGCCCGAACGCATTGGCAGAACATTAAGCAAATACGGATACATCGAGGGCAGAACCTATAAAAAGCGCGGTTATTGGGTAAAAATGTAGCACAGTTCTCCAGAACGGTGATTTTATTAAAATCTTATTAACTTTATAATTGATTTTTTATGAAAAAAGCTAAGAAAAGAAACATTACAAAATATAGAAACAAATTACACCCACATTTAAACGGATAATAATATAAGGTTTTGGTAAAAACTAAATGTTATCACATTTAAACCGGTTCTGCCCTTCATCAACTTCCGCAGACATGCAAAATGTTATCATTTTTTCAGAGCTCACAATTTGCCGGAAAGAAAAATGATAACATTTTCGTAAAAAAACATTATCTTTGCTATTAAAACAGATAAGATTATGGTAGGCAGTTTTACATATTCAAATAACATTTTTGATGCATTCAGTATTTTTTCTTCCTTTAGTTTATCACAAACTATTTGGGAAAGTTATGAAAAATATGCTATAAGAAAACTTGAAGATGCTACTTTAAAAACGCAAGGTTTGATTTATTCAATAAAAGAATTTAGCACAAAAGAATTGATTGAAGATTTTGAATTTATAAATAAATTGATGCCTATACTCAATAAGGAACGTAATATAATTGAATCTATTAACGATGTTGATTTTTTAGCATTTAAAAAAACTTCCATGAAATTTTTTAACTCATTAGATATTCTTTTAGATGAAATAGATAGAGAACTTCACAAACGCCCATATAATAAAGAAACACTAAAAGTATTAAATAAAGACACATCTAAATTAAAGAAATATAAAAGCAGTAAAGAGCTTTACAGAGAGTTGGGCATTTGAATATGTATGAAATTAGAAGTACCGGTAAGTTTAAAAAAGATATTAAGCGTATTCTTAAAAGAAAATACGAAATACAACTTTTAAAAGAAGTTATTGACACACTTGAAACACACGGTGAACTGCCGCAAGAATATAAAACACATCAGTTGCAAGGAAACTATAAGGGTTATTTTGAATGTCATATAAAACCCGATTGGCTTTTAATATGGAAGCAAGATAGTGAAGCATTTGAAATATCATTAATCCGCACAGGCAGCCATGCCGACTTATTCGGATAAATTGTTATCACACTTAAACCGGTTCTGCCACTCATCAGCCCAAAGCTTTACGCAAAGTGTTATCATTTTTTGAGAGCTCACAATTTCCCGGAAAGAAAAATGATAACATTTTTAATTAAAATTTTGATCAATAATTGTAATTTGTTTCCTTTGGCAAACATCTACAAAGTCTTTAACATTAAAACTAACTAAAAAATTTATTCTGATTTTTTTATCTGTTAATATTTCTCTGATAATTAAATCTACTAAAGATAAATCCCTTTTCCTAAAATTTTGTTCTAAATTTATTAATGCAGATTCTTTGTAGTATGTGTCATCAATAAGTATCACATTGTCTTTTTTAAGTATTTGGATAAGCAAATTAGATTTTTTTGAAAATCTTGTATTAAACGTTTCGTATAATGTTGGCCATGGTATAAGTAATTTAGTTTTTTCAAGATAATTGAATATTTTTTTTGCTTTATCGTATGCTTTTAGGTCATCCTTTGGGTCAAATAAAGCAAACCAAAATCCTGTATCTACAAGTACTTTATTCATAAGTCATCAATTAGTATATTATTGTTTTGTTTTTGTGCATATCCTTCCCACAATGCATGTTTTTGGCTTCCGGTTATAAATCCTGAAAGTATTTTTTTATGATAATGAATAATAATATATATACGGTCTGTTTTTTTAAAAATAATCTTTTCAGATAGTTGTTTTTTTAGATGCTTTACAAAATCTTTTTTATAATCTTTTTCAAAATAAGCCAAATTACTACCACATTCAATTGCTTTATTCTCATCAAGAAACATATATAAATTTTCATAATCTGCACTAAACCCAAAATCAAAATTTAACCATACGCTTACTTTATCTGCCATAACAATGAAAATTAAAGAATGTCAAAAATATTATTGTCTGAATTAGTCATGGAATAACCTTCCCATGCCGGACGTTTATGTCCACCAAATAAAAAACCCGATTTTATTTTATTTTTATATTTCACAATCAAAAATATTCTATCTGTGCGTTCAATTTGTACATTTTCTATTATTTCTTTTCTTAATTGTTTAATAATATCCTTTTTATAAGATAATTTAAAATAAGCTAAATCACTACCACACTCTATTGCCTTATATTTATCTAATAATATAAACAATCCCTCAAAGTCCCCCCTGAAACCAAAATCAAAGTTTAACCAAATTTCTACAAAAGTATTTTTTTCCATTAAATATGTTTTTTTAGATATGATACAAATATATAAAAAATGATTTTTTAAAAGCTCACAATTCCCGGAAAGAAAAATGATAACAAAACATACATTTTTTTAATTATTAAATAATATTTTTGTAACTTTATAAAAGTAAAACATGCCGACATTATTTGAATATTTAGGAATTGTAATAAAATTTTATTCTAACGAGCATGAAACGATACACGTACATGCTTTTTATAATGATGCGGAAATAAAAATATCATTTTTTATCAAGCAAGGAAATGTTTATAGAACTACATTTGTATTAGTACACGGTAAATTTCCTGCAAATAAATTAAAGCAACTCAAAAAATTAATATCAGTATATAAAAACGATTATACAAATGTGGTTAGATGTTTTTATTTTAAAGAAAAATATTGAAACAATTAAAATAACAAAGAAGCTATGAAGGTAGTATGGATAAAATCAGCGAAATACATTAAAGATTATAAAATAAAAGTAATCTTTGAAGATAAAACAGAAAAAATAATAGATATAAAACCATTTTTATTAAAAACAAATCATCCGGGTATAAAGGAGTTTTTAGATATTGATAAGTTTAAAACATTTTCTGTTCAGTATGGAGGTTTGCACTGGGAAGGCAATCAATTTGATTTAAGTCCAGAAGGAATCTACAAAGGCGAATTTGATGTAAAGCCTTCAAAAAAACGCAACATAAAAAAATCAAAAACTTTAATAAAATAAAAAGAGCCGTTTGGCTCTTTTTTTTTACCTCAAACAAAATCCCAAAAATCAACAACTAAATTTTTAGTTTTCGCCGCGCTCTTTTCTTTTTTTCGCGCAACTTTTTTTCTTTTCTTTTTTTCGATTCTAAAACAAAAGCTCACTTAAAAAATGTCCGGTAAATCAATTTAATTTTCCGCTAAAAAAACTTTTTCTTTTTTATTTTTTTTTTTAAAACAACAACAAGCAAAACGGCAATTTTTTAGCAAAATCGGGTTTTTTACTGTCATCTGTCATACCGATGTGTAGGTCAGTAAGTTATACCATGACAGTAAGCAAAAAAACTGTCATGTGTAACTTGCTGACTCATAAAGCCGTATGACAGTAAAGCGTCATGACAGTAGGTTTTGTAAAAAATAGCCCAAAAACCGTCATGCAGAAAAATACAGAAACCGCCATATCTGTATAAATATGCAAATGTGTTGTATAAATATTCGTTTTTATTTTGTATTTTCAGGCTGTTTTTTAATTTTGCAATGCTTGAATACATATTTTAAAAAAATTATGACAAAACCAACTTATAAAGCAATGAACACAAAAGAATTGGCAGCATTGTATAATGTACATCCGCGCACACTAAACCGCTGGTTAAAAAACTATCGCGATGAAATAGGAGAAAGGCACAGAGTATTGTGGACACCCAAACAAGTACGTACTATAAGGGAATTAATCGGCTAAATAGGCACGCAAAAGCATCGGTGGAACATTGTTAATACCTGATTTATTAAATTTGCTTTGTAAATCAAGTAATAATTCTATGTTTAACCGGTATTCAAGCATTAAAAAAGCAATTCTGTAGCAATACGGAACTGCTTTTTTTTGTTGATACCCAAAAGAAACTGTAAAATGAAAGAAATTAAAATTGTAGAAGCCCGCAACGCTGCTTTAATGGAACAAGAACTGGCCAAATATTTTAATGCCGGCTTTGGTTTGCTTGGTAATTTGGTAGTTACACCCAACGGATTAGTACAAATGTTGTATCGTGAGTTAAAACAGCCGGAAAAACAAGCAGAACCGCTTGGCGATGATGAGTAGTATTGTTGTTAAATCAGGCTGCCGGAACAATGCCGGCAGCCTTTAAAAAAAACAATATGAATTTAGCCATAAACAAAACACAACTTGCAAAGCAATACGGCAGGACACTTGACTTTTTGCGCAAAAATATAAACACCACACCCGGACTACTTAACGAATTACGTACAAAAGCCGATTATAAACTCTATCAAAGAGTATTAACCCCCATGCAAATAGCCATTATTTATAAATATCTTGGAGAACCCGAAACGTAGCACAGTTCTCCAGAACTATGATTTAAAACTATAAATAAAAAATATAAAAAATGTTTGATAAGATTCTTCTGTATTTTTTTAGAAAAAGATTTTACAAAAAAAAAGCTATTATTATAAGAGGCGTTATTGATATGTATAGAACATCTGTACGAGAGCGTTTTTTAATTAAAGCAAAAATAGTAAATGTAAAAAAAGGCAAAATTCGTTATCGTATTGCTATTATGGAAGATGAAAATTTTACTTATAAAATTTATATATCAAGACACAAAGATAATTTGAGTATTAATCTTTATGATACAATCATACACTAAAAAACAACTGGCACAATTATATAAAATACACCCCAAAACACTAAGATACTACCTCAATATCGGAAACTTATATCAAATTCTAAAAAAAGCCGGATACGATAAATACCAAAAACGTCTATCACCCCTTTTAATAAAAATTATCTTCGATTATCTGGGAACTCCTTAAATTTTATTCATTATATTTGTATTGTAATTTTATTATGAAAAATATCGTTGAAATTAAAATAAACAAAACATCTTTTCGCTTTGAAGAAACAATTTATGAAGCAGAAAAAGAATATTTTATAAAAAAAATCATTGTAGATTACAGAAGCATTTCAATATTATTTAAAATAAGAGGTGATGAACATAATCCTCCGCATATTCATATTTTTTATAATATATCTGATTTTTACTTTGACTTAACAAAACAGAAATTTCAAAAAGCAGATATTAAAAAAAAGGATTACCTTAAATTAAAAAATAATAAATTGTTATATGAAGCGATAATAAATTATTTAAAGTATAGAAAAGAAGAGCTGATAAATAGTTTTTACATTGAAAATCCTACTTTAAAATCAAAAAAATAAAAATGATGTTGAAAATAGAAAAAATATTACATAAAAATTCCGAAAGCATATACTTACAATTCAGTGATTGTTCTGTTAAAATATTGCACAAAAAAGATTTTTTAAAAAATAAACCTCAATGGCAAAAAGATATTATCAATAAAAAATGGATGAATGTAAAGATTGATAATGTGGGCGATTTGGTTTTCGATGCTCGCTTAGATGCCGGTGCAGATACTTTAAAACCAAAATGTAAAGAACCTACAAAGAATGAAATTTTAGAAGTCCTTGCTAAAAGAACAACAAAAAGAAAACTTATAGAATTTATTTCGCTATTATAAGTTAATTCTTTTAAAAAAACATCATTTAAGCCCGTTTTTTGCAAAATAATTACAAAAATCGGGCTTTATTTATAAAAACACCCCCCTTAATTCGTTCTATCTCGCCAAAACGAACATTTAAGTCGTTCTATCTCGCTGTAAGTCATTTTATCTCGTTTTATTTCGTTCTATCTCATTCTAATTCGTTCAAAGCGAACCGTAATATTTTAGTCTAACCCCCTATTAATCGGACTAATTCTATTTTGATATATTTGCTTTATCAAAATAGAATTAGTCCGATTAATAGGGGGTTAGACTACAAGAAATAAGATTAACTCAATTAGAAAATGATGATAAATTATCGTACCTTGTAATAACAAAAACAAAAAACTTTACACATATACAATATCGTTTTTTTGAAAAATTACCGGAATATCTGCAAGGCATCTATAAAGCAGAAATATACATCGATGATTTATTAGCTGCCGACAAATCTTGCCATGATATTTTAAAAGAAAATGAATTTATTCCCAATATAAATACGGTTTTACCAGTTCATCAACCTTAAATCCTTAGCTACTTTCATGTGCAGCACATTTGCATAATATTGTTGCGTTACCGTTATGTTTGAATGCCCCAGCAATTTACTAACCGTTTCAATAGGCACATCTTTATTGAGTAAAAGCGTACCAAAAGTTTTGCGCCCCACATGAGTAGTTAATCTTTTATTGATATGAAGCTCTGCAGCTATTTGTTTTAATCCGCTGTTGTACCGCTGATTACTGATTACCGGAAGGCGGTAATTATATTTCAGCAGCAATTTTTTAGCACTTTTTAATACCGGCACCAGTGTTTTAGCACTTTTAACCTTTTGCCGGTTAATGTCTATCCAAAATCCGTCCTTTTCTATCTTTATATTATTAGCCGAAAGTTTTTTTAAATCGGCATAAGCCAAGCCGGTATAACATTGCACCAAAAAACAATCGGCAATGCGTTGCAGGTGCGGTTCAACAAAGCGGTGTTTTTCCAGTTTTTCAATTTCGTATTCGGTTAAATAAGTAATTTCTGTTTCGTCCTTAAAAGGTATTTTATACGATACAGGCGGTTTATCCGTATAGCCTTTTTCGTAGGCATATTTAACCGTTGCACGAACAAATTCAACAATTTTACGAATATATTTTACTCTATAATTTTTACTATGTCGCAGGTAGCTAATCAGGCTTTCAAAAAAATAAGCATCACAATTATTAATATTATCGGCAATATTTTTATTTTTCAAAAACTCTTTTAAAATTTCCAAATACCGGTAAAGCATACTTAATGCTTTATGCGATGCGTATTCTTGCCTTTCATTTATAAAATCTTTGGCAATTTCGGTAATTTTTGATTTTGTAATTTTTTTTATTTGATTTTTGTATATCAGATGTATTTTATTAGGCGATATATTTTTATCCGATAATTTTTCTTGATTATAAATTTTATTCAGTTCATAATTAATTTTAAGGATAATTTTATTAAAGTCATCGGCAAGCGGATTATTTTTAACTTGTTTTTTTTTGCGATCAAATTCATTTTTTTTTAAGCCAAATACCGGTGGCTATTTCGCTTCTTTGTTTATTAATGGTAATTCTGCAATACAGCGGATACAGGTTTTTTGCATTTTTTTTAGATGTGTTTAACCAGAATAAAATTTTCATTTTTATAATATTTTACAATTAATCAAGTATTATTTACAAATATACTATAAAAAAACCTGAAAAAACAGTGTTTTTTCAGGTTACTTTTTGTTGTTAATTATTATTTTGCTCTCCCTCAAGGACTTGAACCTTGGACACCCTGATTAACAGTCAGGTGCTCTAACCAACTGAGCTAAGGGGGAATTTTTCTTAATTGCGTGGCAAAAGTAAAGTGTTTTATTTAATTATGCAATACCTTTACAAAAAAAAATTATCTTTTTTTTATTTTTTTTATAATTAATTAATAATCAAATGTTTATTTTTTATATTTTTATACATCTTTTTGAAAACTAAATTTTTTCTCTTTGTTTTTTCTATCTTTACACAAAGAACTGATAAAAATGGAAATAATATTATCTGCAGCCGGTCTTATCTCAATTATTGCTCTTATTTTTTGGGTATTTGCAATACCTTTTGTTTATCCCAAATATTTTTCAAATACAGTAACAGAATTGGTACCCAAAACGTACCTGTTTTTATTTTGGAGTTTCTTTTTGTTTTATTTTGCCATGGGTGTCGTATTAATCCATAAAGGATTAACGGGTTTCGGCTTAGTTTTAATCCTTTTTTTAACTTTAGGTTACGGCTTTATTCAATATTTAAAATCGCGCAAAATTTTAACTTATGGAGTTTTCAGTTTTGTATTAGAAGTTGCTTATGGCTCAATTCACCAAATAATCCTATATTTATTCATTGCCGGAATGTTATTGTACGGCATTTATTTATTTTATAATCAATCCATTATCTATGGAGCCATAATTGGATATTTTACCATAATTCAAATAAGTACAAGCATACTAGGACTTATTTGGTATCGCAAACAAAAAGAAAATACAGAATTTAATAATGAGTTTGAATTTGAAAAAACAACATCTAACTCAGAAAACATTAGTTTAAAACAAGTATTAAATGATTTTGAAAAAAATATTTCAGTAAATTTTTATCACCTTATTAACGAAATAGATAGTTTACTATCAATTCTTGTTGAATTTGTTTATGTAGATTATATACCTGAAAAATTAAAAACGGGAACTGCCGTACAAATTATAAGCGTAATAAATGATTATATTTTAACGGAAAGCACTATCCCGAATGAAGAAAAAACCATTATTAAAAATTTAATTGAAAAACGTAAAGAATTATATCGTTGGAAAAATGATTTTAACAGTGCGGTTTTCATTCATTCCAATATATTACCTGACCATAAAAAATTGCAAACAAATAAAAAGAAAAAAACAACAAACAAACCACCCAAATCTGCAGGAAAATAAATCTTATGCAAACTTTTCGATACATATTTCTAAAAGAAATCTTATTTTTTTTATTACTCACAGCTGTTTTTTCGTCATGCACCACTCCTATCGGTTTAATTAACAAAAAACCGGAAAAATACGAAGGAAAAAAAGTACGTGTTTCGGGTAAAGT
>JAKIUH010000111.1 GCA_021647685.1 Bacteroidales bacterium | reverse complement strand
TTCGTTCTTTTTGCGTAGAACTTTGTTAAAAATTTTGACCATAACTACTGTTATGCTAAAAATTTTTGCCTTGTTCTACACAAAAATAACTTCAACTTATACGACACAACATACTTGACATAACACTAGGGTATGCATTATTCTTTACGAGCATTTTTCCCATTTGTGATTTTTCTGGGTTTCAGCATATTCTCCGGTTTTAAAATATTATCAATTTCCTCTTTTGAAAGTAATTTTTTTTCTAACACCAATTCATAAACACCTCTACCCGGTTCTAATGCTTCTTTTGCTACTTGCGAGGAAGCTTCATAACCAATAAACGGATTTAAAGCCGTTACAATTCCAATGCTGTTCATTACCATTTCGTGACAACGCTCTTCGTTTGCAGTAATATCGATAATACAACGTGAGCGCAAAGTATTCATTCCGTTAATTAACATTTCTACCGACTCAAAAATACTTTGAACAATCACAGGTTCCATCACATTTAACTCTAATTGCCCGGCTTCTGCACCCAAGGAAACGGTTAAATCATTGCCGATTACTTTAAAAGCTATTTGATTTACTACTTCCGGTATCACAGGATTTACTTTTCCGGGCATTATAGACGAACCGGGCTGCACTGCCGGTAAGTTAATTTCATTAAAGCCTGCACGGGGACCGGAAGAAAGTAATCGTAAATCATTGGAGATTTTAGAAAGCTTAATTGCCAAACGTTTTAGTGCTGATGAATACATGACAAATGAGCTGGTATCTTGTGTGGCTTCTACCAAATTGCGGGCGCTGATAATATCCAATCCTGTAATTTCGCGTAAATGACCAATTACACGGCGAGTATAATCGGGGTCAGAGTTTATTCCTGTACCAATAGCTGTAGCACCCATGTTTACCTCCAGAAATAAATTGGCATTGGAGGTTAATCGTTCCACTTCTTCTTCGAGTGTCGTTGCATGAGCTTCAAACGCTTGTCCAAGTGTCATGGGTACAGCATCTTGTAATTGGGTACGTCCCATTTTAAGAATGTGGGCAAACTCATCACCTTTAACATGAAATGCAGCAATTAAATCAAGCAACGACCTGACTAAAACCTTGTTGCGCTTAATAATGGCAATTTTAATGGCTGTTGGGTAAGCATCGTTGGTTGATTGAGAAAGATTTACATGATTATTGGGGTGACAGTATTTGTACTCACCTTTTTTGTAGCCCATAATCTGTAAAGCGGCATTGGCGATAACCTCATTAGCATTCATATTGGTAGATGTGCCGGCTCCTCCTTGTATCATATCTACAACAAAGCATTTATGATACTTTCCGTTCAAAATATGACTGCAAGCCTCATCAATAGCATTAGCGACATCTTCGTCAAGTAAACCCAAAGCAAAATTTGCACGCACAGCTGCTTGTTTTACCATGGCAAATGCCCTAACAATATCAGGATAAAAATTAAGAGGTACTCCGGTAATATCAAAGTTTTCAATTGCACGAAGGGTCTGCACTCCATAATATACTTCATTGGGTACTTCTTTATTTCCCAAAAGGTCATGTTCCGTACGGGTAGCTCCTGAAATATATTGTGTTCCAAGACTCACAAACCGGGTATTGGAACTACGCATTCTTTTCGATATAACCTTTGTAAGTTGCATGCTTATTTTCATACCCAGCGAAGGATGACTTTTGAAAAGTTCTTCAATGGTTGACCTGTCTAATGAAAACAGGGTGCATGCAGTAACTGTTCGGGCAGAAGTTGAATGAGGGGTATCATCAATAAAAGCACCTTCACCTATTACATCACCCATTGAAAAATATGCCAAGCGCTTTTGTTCTCCTTGTGGTGTTTTTTTTAATAATTCAACATCACCTGCATAAATAATGTAAACAGAGGTTCTTTTTTTATTTTCCCGAAATAAAAAAACCCCGGCATTATAAGTTTCAATAATCAGATTTTCACAAAGTAATTTTGTTTCTTCTTTATCAAGATTAGCAAAAAACTCTATTTCACTAACAAATTCAATTATTTCTTTAAGATTCATGGGTTGATTTTTTCATTATTGTCAAAATATTAGGGAATAAAATTAAACAAAATAATTTATAATTAGAATGTACATGATATTTTTTTAAATCCTCCTCTAAAATCCTTAAATTTACAGTTTATAATATCTTAACTTCTTTATCTTTCAAAGAAAAATTTATCATTATATTTGCATATAAGTAACTCTTATTTATTATTAAAACTATGGATATATTTTTAGAATCGTTGCAATACACTATTCCGTCAGTTGTTGTTCTGGCTACCTCTTATTTATTAATACGCCAATTTTTTGATAAAGAACTTAGGCAACAAAAACATGAATTATTGCTAAACAATCAAAAGTTAATAACACCAATTAGGCTTCAAGCCTACGAGCGAATGGTTTTATTGTTGGAGCGTATTTCGCCAGAAAATTTATTAACAAGAATCTATGTGCCCGGCATGACCGTTAACGATATAAAAAATGAAGCTATCAGAAACATTAAATCTGAATTTGATCATAACCTTTCGCAACAAGTTTATATTAGCGGAAAAAGTTGGGAACTTATAAAAATGGCAAAAGAAAACATGATAAAGTTATTGAATATTGCAGGCAATAAGTTTGATGCTAAAACACCGGCAAATGAGTACAATAAACTTGTATTACAGATGTATTTTAATGTTGAAAATCCTCCCTTAAGTGTTGCATTAGAGCATTTAAAAAATGAATTTTCAGAAACCTTTACCAATTAACTTAAACATATTAGCTATGAGAAATCTTAACCTACAGGAAATTTTCTTTTTTATCATATTAATAGCCGTAACCATAGGCTTTTTATATGTGATTGGTCCTTTTATTTTGGATATTTTTATGGCAATTGTCCTGGCAATGCTTTTTCGCAACCCCATGATGTTTTTTGTAAACAGATACCGAAAAAAATATCTAGCCAAGCAAAACACTAAAACAGAGAGTGATACACCAATTGCAGAAAAAGATTTAAGTGACAAACAAAAGGCTGCTATTACGCATAAAGCAGCAATGCTCACGCTTTTGTTAGTACTTGTTGTAATGGTAATTCCTATGACATTTGTTGGTTTTATGGTATCTAAGGAGGTAGGAAGCACCTATATTTCTTTCACGGATAATTGGCCAAATATTCAAAACTTTATTAAGGAAATACCTGATAAGGCAAAAGAAATACCTTTCATTGAAAGAGCATTAGAACATGTTAATTGGGACGAAATTGCAAAAGGAGCACAAAAATTAGCAACAACTGTTGCGGGTTTTATTTTTACACTCATACAAAATACCTTTATCAATATTGGGATACTTCTGGTTCATTTTTTTATTGTAATGTTTTTATTGTACTACCTTTTAGCCGATGGAAAAACATTGGTAAAAAAAATCCAATATCTGCTCCCGCTTAATGATGATGATGAACGTGAATTATTTTTCAGAATGGAAGATGTTACTGATGCGCTAATTATTAATACTTTCATGATTGGTATCATTGAAGGAACTTATGGAGGTATTTTATTTGCCCTTTTGGGAGTTCCTTCGCCTTTTTTTTGGGGAACTATGATGGTTTTTTTGTCTATAATTCCTCTGGTTGGAGCAAATACAATTTTAGTCCCTATGGGAATTATTCAAATAGCCATTGGGAATATAGGTGCAGGAATTATCATCTTAGTTGTGGGCACAGGTGCTATTTTGATTAATCAAAACATTATTCGCCCGCGCTTAGACGGGCATCGTAGCGGAATGCATCCTGCGATTATGTTTTTAGCCAGTATGGGTGGCTTGGTTTGGCTGGGAATTGTTGGCTTTTTGGTCGGTCCTATGATTACGGCATTGTTTTTAATTATATGGGATCAGTTTGGAATTCGGTATCACGATGAATTAGAAGCATTTAATTTAGGCAAAAACAAACAGGCTTTAAACCCTGATGCTAATAATAATACGAATGAATAATATCAGAAAATTTATTTATTTGCCCTAATTCTTTTTCGGCAACGGTACCTAAAACGATAATATCTGCTCCTGCATCGCATACATTTTTAATGTGTTGTTCGGTTTTTATTCCTCCTCCGACAATTAGCGGAATATTGATATTTTGTTTTACTTCATCTATTAATTCGGAGGATACAGAACGTTGAGCTCCGCTTCCTGCTTCAAGGTAAATTAATTTAAGTCCCAACATTTCGCCGGCAATTGCTGTAGCTACTACAATATCCGTTTTATTATCAGGAATTGGCACCGTATTGCTTATGTATTCAACAGAGCTTGTACTGCCTGTGTTAATAAGTATATAACCGGTTGGCAGAACCTGCATTTTACTTTTTTTTAAAAAAGGAGCTAATGCAACATGATTTCCTATTAATAATTCAGGATTTCGTCCTGATATTAAACTCAACAAAAGAATAGCATCTGCACTTGGTGTGAATTGCAACAAACTTCCGGGGAATAAAATAACCGGTACTTTACTGTGTTTTTTTAGATGTATGATGATTTTTTCGGGCTTTTCAGCGACCAAACTTCCTCCAACGAAAAAAAAATCAATTTTTCCTTTATTGGCAAGTTGTATTAAACCGCTAATATTTGCAGTATCCACTTTATCCGGATCAATAAGTATTGCCAGCTTTTTCGTTTTTTTTATTATACTATTGTATATACTTTTCTTCATTGGCAGTATTTAAC
Source organism: Bacteroidales bacterium (assembly GCA_021647685.1). Taxonomy (GTDB): domain Bacteria; phylum Bacteroidota; class Bacteroidia; order Bacteroidales; family NBLH01; genus NBLH01. The sequence goes on along the minus strand of JAKIUH010000111.1, from coordinate 6,314 downwards.
AATCATATATTTGTCTTGTTCATTTAATTCATAGATAAAATAATCAAGTAAAAAATCTTGTTTATCGGCTTTATTCAAACTTGCTTTAATCACTCCCTCTTGCTCAATGCTAAATGGTTCTATGTGAATATGCTTTTTAAAATCAAGCCTTTTTTTACCATAAATCTTATAAACTGTTTCTTTGGCACACCAAAAAGCATACATGTGTAACATTTGCTGTTTTATATCAATAGTGTCGAGTTCCGGTGCACTTAAAAATTTGTGGGCAACTTTTGCCACTCTGTCCGATATATACTCAATATCTATACCCGCATTATAATTGCCAATCTGTACTGCCAGCATTCCTTTAGTATGAGATATGCTGATTGAACGCTTATCCCCATGAATAAATGGTTTTCCAAACTCATCGTACCCAATAGGCGGTTTTTTTCCAAGTAATTCATAAATCAATTGGCGACTTGCCATTCGCTCAATTCTGCGTACAGGGTTTTTAAAATTATTTAACGCATCTATTTCTTTTTGCGGAGCAGAAGATAAAAAAAGCCGGAATAGTTCTTCTTCTGTTTCTTCAATAGCCCACAAAGCAAATATACATTGATTTTTTTCTTCTTTTAACAATATTGCCATACTACTTCCACTCTAGGGTTTCCATTAAATGAATGAGGTCTTGTTTTAAAAACTTAAAAGACGGAGCCAAAGAATCTTTGTTTGGATAAACATTAAAATAAAGTGCTCCGCGAACAAAATGCTTTGTACTGTCTGTTACAAAAAATTGATAAGGAGATGCGGCATTACCCTTAATTTCATACAATATGCCATATACTTTTTTAGCCGGATGCATAAATGTTTGTTCGTTTATGGCATCGGCTTTTATGGTGTGTTTGTAAACCAAAGTACGACTATCTTCCAAGTATTTTTCTAAATTTCCGCTTATATCTTTGTAACTTATATGCAAAGTTGCTTTCATTGCGGGGAATTGTAAATTATACCACCATTTTCCTTCCAGATCATTGGTGTCGGGTACCATTTCGGAATATACCGGTATTTCGAAAGTATAGGGTGCTTTACTTTCAAATTTTTTATATTTTTTTTCAGGAAATGTAACTCTGAAATACCCGCGCGGTTTCGGCGTATATGTTTCAGAACATTGTACCAATAAAATGCTTATAATGGATAATATCAACAGATTATTTATTTTTTTTACGGTCATTTTGATAATTTATATTAAAAATAATTGTTTGATAAAATGATGTGGGTATTAATCATTTTACTCATTGACAACTTGTTCATGATAAGTTACTTTTATTTGTTTTATTCTTCTCATATCCGATGAAATAACTTTAAAAACAAAGTTTTTGTATTTAACAGTTCCACCGGGCTGTGGAATTTCACCTACCAATTCTAATACTAAACCGGCAAGTGTGTCAGCATCACCTTTTACCTCATCAAAAATATCATCTTCAAGTTTTAAAATCTTAAAAAAATCGTTTAATAAAGTTTTCCCTTCAAATACGTAGTTATGCTTATCAATTTTTTTATAAAATAAATCCGGCTCATCAAATTCATCGGATATTTCACCTACAATTTCTTCTAAAATATCTTCTAAAGTAACAATTCCGCTGGTGCCACCATATTCATCAATTACAATTGCCATGTGATTTTTTTTTGATTGAAAATCTTGCAATAAATCATTAATTTTTTTTGATTCGGGAACAAAATACGGCGGGCGTAATAATGATTGCCAATGAAAATTTTTCTTATGATAATGGGGTAATAAATCTTTTATATACAAAATACCTTTTACATTGTCAAAAGTTTCGGCATAGATGGGTATTCGTGAATAATTATGTTCTTTAATTTTTCCCAATAATACATCAAAAGGAGTGGTGATATCAAAAGCCACTACATCTACACGGGGTTTCATAATTTCGCTGGCATCGGTATTGCCGTAACTTACAATTCCTTCGAGTATTTTTTTATTTTCTTTGATTTCATTTTCAGCTAAATCTATGGCATTTGACAAATCGTCCATAGAAATTTCCGGTTTACGTTTTTTAAGCCTTTTGTTTACTACCGAAGTTGATTTTACCAAAGAAAAACTCAAAGGCTTAAAAATGCGACTTAAAATATACATTGGGCGTGCCATTAACAATGCAAAACTTCGTGCATATTTTGCAGCATATACTTTGGGTATAATCTCTCCAAATAGTAATAAAAGAAAAGTTACAAGAACAATTTTAAAAAGAAAAGAAAACCAAGAAGGTGATTGATTAAAATCCACCATATGATCGGTAAGCCATGTTGAAATAATAACAATAGCTACATTAACAAAATTATTGGAAATAAGAATTGTGGCTAAAAGATGCTCCGGGTTTTTTAATAGTTCAATGGTTTGATTACTACTTGATGTATTTTCAGACTTCAATTGTTCCACATCAACCGGTGATAATGAAAAAAATGCAACTTCTGAGCCGGATACTAAGGCTGAACTTAAAAGCAATAGTATGATAATACCTAAACCTATTACATTTGACCATTCAAACCCATAAAATGTAATGTACGCTATGTTATTTATGTCTGCAAAAACCGGAAATGTTTCCAAAATACTCCTTTTTGTTCCACTTAATGTCTATTATTCTATAGACCAATTGCAAAATAAAGGCTTTTTTTTAATAAAGCCACATTTTTTTTCGTATTTTGCATAAATTATTAATCATTAAATTCAATTTATAAACCCCTCTTCAGTTAAATAAACCACATCTTTTTTATGATATAAAAATGCTTTATGATTCCGGTTATAAAATTTATGATTAGAGTCTAAAGTTGCTAATTGAATTACACCGGAAGGGTAAAAAACGACTTTTGTATTCATCAAACAATACACATCTTGTTTTCTGCCGTTTATAAAAGCCTGATTCCTATCCAAAAAGCCTGATTTTATGGTACCATTTTCATAAAATTCTATTTTTCGCCCACGTAGAAGGTAAACTTCTTGATAAGCGCCATTATAAAACATTTGATTACGGCTTAAATATCCGGATTTAATAATCCCCGAAGGGAAAAACTGAACTTCATAATTCTTCATGCAATAAACAGTTGCATTTTTACCGTTAAAAAAATATTGATTTTCAGACAATGTTCCGCTAACAATATGTCCTTCATCATCTAATTCTATTTTACCATTATCCAAACATTTTACAGCAAATCCTGTTGCGGTATATTTGGTAACTACCTGCTGAGAATTCATTGTGAAAAATATCAATAATAGAACAACAGATAGATTAATTCTCTTTATCATGTTTCACAAATTTATCAGCTAAATTAAAACAAAATAAAGAAAAATTGGCTGCAAAAATATAACTCTCATAAAAAAATTGTATTTTTAGCTTGAAATGAATTGGGAAAACTTTGATAATGACGCTTCGGTATCAAAAACAGGAAAAATTGCTTTTTTGATTTTAATTACTCTTTCAGTAATTCTATTTAGCCGCAGTTTTATAACAGTAGGTTCAGTAATAGTACTCATAAGTATTTTTTTAATTGCCTACGGCAAAGAATTATTAATGCCCTATTTGAACAATGAGTTTCGTTTACTATGGAATGTAGGATATCTCGGCATTTCCATTATTAAAGTTTTTATTGTCCTTTTAAAAACAAAAGGCAATCTTAACAACAAAGACCTGGATGCACTTTCAAACTATTTCGAAAAAGAATACAACAAAGAAGTTGCTAAGGATGTAAAAGAGTTTGCTAAAAAAAACTTTTACAGACGCTTTAATCTTACGGAAATAACACATTATTTATCGCAAACACTTAAAACAAAAGAAAAATATCAATTAATTGAACAATTATTTCGATTTTGCCAATATACCGGTGGAGTTTCTCAAATTCAAAACAAAACAATATACAAAATTGCTCAAAAAATTAAATTACAAGCTATTCATTATCGAAATATTGAACACAAGTACACTCAGAAAAAAACAGGTAAAACAGAACATAAAAAACAACAATCAAAACAAAAAAAACAATATTATAAAAACAAACAAAACACAAGGCATAGTTATATAGACATAGCTTACAGTGAATTAGGAGTTCAGTCATCCATTTCAAATAACGATTTAAAAAAAATATATCGTAATTTAGCAAAACAATATCACCCCGATAAGTTTTCACACAGAACCGTTTTTGAACGTAAAAAAGCAAAAGAAAAGTTTCAACGTATAAATAATGCCTACTCAATCATTAAAAAAAGCAGAAATTTGAAATAACAAAAAATAAACTCATGAATTGGTTCAAAAACATATTTGGCTTAAAACACACAAACAAAGACAATAAAAAAAAGCAATTTTTATTAGAAAAGATAAACAGTTCGATAAACAACTGCCAAACAGAAATTCAAAAATCAGAAAAAGAAATAACACAAATAAAAAAATGGTTGGCTGAACTTATTCATGAAAACTTTTTTGTTCCCGGAGATTATTGGTACGAAGAAATAAAATATTACGATAATATTAAAAATCATAAAGAAAATTCAGGAATATCGCCTGATAAAATCAATAATATAAATAAACTGCTCGAAGATTATCAAACACAAATTCGGTTCAGAGAAAAAAAAATAGAACTGAAACAACTTTTGCTTGAAAAATTTCAAAGAGCAAAACAACAGCTTATCAAATTAGAATCAAACCATGAAAGAAACAATTTAAACGCTCCCGAATTAAAAACTTTAGAAAAACATCAAAGCCGAATTCAAAAATTAAATCAATTGCAAAATGAAATCTCACAAGAACAGGAACAAGACGAATTACTGCAACAACTTATGTTTCAAATAAACGAACTAATCGAAAACAAGCAAATTGACCAAGAAGTTAAAGCATTCATGAAAAAATTAAATGCTCAATTCACTGCGGATACTCATCTCGGAAATCCGGAAAAAATAATTATGGAAATGGAACGTCTTATTAAAGAATATAAATCAAAAAGTTAAGACTCCGGTACAGAAGAACAGATACAGTTAATACTTTAAGCTACATACCAACAAAAAAGTCAGTCTGATTATCTGACCAACAAACAATCAATAAATAGTCAACAACCTAATTTTCAACAGATTAACCATAAATACACGAATACACGAATCTACTTATTAATCAGTTTTATCCAAAAAATAAAAAGTTTGGCCCAATTTTAGTTTTAACTTATTACAAAGCACTAATTTTATGTGCAAAAACCCCAAAAAGAATAAAAAGACGAATCATGGATAACAAACTTTTTTATTTTGTAATACTTTTAATTTTTCCTGTTTTAATAAATGCCCAAACAAAAACAGAAAAACAACCCTTGGATTTCGATGTTTACGACTCATGGCAATATCTGGAACATCCTGCAATATCTGATGACGGAAAATGGGTAATTTACGAAGTAAACCCATACCTTGGAGACGGTAAATTATACATCAATTACCCGAAAAAAAACAAAGTGCAAACTTTTGAGCGCGGATATTCCGGGAAAATATCTTCAAACAGTGATTTTGTTGCATTTAAAATCAAAGCACAAAGAGATACTGTGCGAAAATTAAAGCTTAAAAAAGTAAAAAAAGATAAAATGCCCAAAGACAGTCTGGGAATTTGGGTATTCAAATCAAAAAAAACAATAAAATTTGCCGGATTAAATTCTTTTAAAATCCCTGAAGAAAACAGCTCATGGATAGCTCTTTTAATGGATGAACAAAAAGATAAAAACGATACAACTAAATCCGAAAAGAAAAAATCGAAAAAGAAAAAAGACAAAGATATACCCAAAGTTTATGAGCTGGTAATATTAAATCCCGTTAGCGGTGCAAAACATCACTATAAAAACGTTTCAGAATTTAATTTTTCACGAAACGGAAACCTATTGGGTTTTATCCAAATACAAAACGACAGTATTACACAATCAAAAGTCAATATTTTTGATACACAAAGCCAAGTAATGGTTAATATTTTCAATAAAAAAGGAATTGCCAAAAAAATTGAAATGGACAATGCCGGTAAAAAAAGTGCATTCATCTATACACCGGATACTTCCGAAATTAAAATTTATTCACTCTATACATGGCAAACAGGCACTTTAGAACCCAAAGCAGTAATAATAGATACCAATTCATTGGAAATGCCCAAAGATTGGGTAGTCAGCCCCAACGGTAAAATTTGGTTCTCGCGCGATGACCAAAAACTATTTTTTGGAACTGCCCTAAAACCTGAACCCAAGCCCAAAGATACAATACCCGAAGATGAAAAAGTAGATGTAGAAGTATGGTCATGGAAAGACCCCTACAT
>JAKIUH010000110.1 GCA_021647685.1 Bacteroidales bacterium | reverse complement strand
ATGTATCAGGGTCAATTGGATTTTCTGTTGCAATAGTTTTTTTATCTTTTTCAGGATTGGGACCAAAATTCACGTCAATATGTCGCCAATGTCTCGGGTCGTATTTATGTAGCGAAGGAGAATCATTTAAAGGATTAAAATAGATTGCCGTAATGCCTAAATCTTGTAGATAATCCAGTTCATCCAAAACACCTTGCAAATCTCCACCATAACGTCTTGCTTGTAAATTATTCCATTGGTCAGGGAGTATCGAATTGGCAAACCAATCATCGGGCTGATACCAATCTTGTCCCCAAGGAGTAATATGCCAACCTGCAGGAATACTGTCGGGATAGGTTCCGTAAATATCTTCCCTTGTTGGGTCGTTTGTTGTGTCGCCGTTTCTGAATCGTTCCGGGAAAATTTGATACCAAACAACATTTCTCGACCATTCAGGAACATAGCCAATATCTGGATTGTCTGTTTCTTGCTTTTTAGTTTCTGAATTGCAAGCAAAAAAACTACTTATACAAAAAATACTTACAATGGTTAATAATTTAATGTTCATGAGTATAAATTTAAATTTTCGTTTAAAAATAATACTCTTTGCATTAATCCGCCCTATTTTAACTGAAAATTCTGCCTAAAAATCAATGCAAACGTTTTCTGTTTGAATGTTTATCGACTATAAAAATAAAAATCTATACTTTTTTTAATTCTAAAATTGACTTAGTCGCTTAAATAATAATGTTCTGTAAATTCATTTGATTTTAACATTCATATAAAAAAATACATAATATTACCCTCTGTGAAGTTTTGTGTTACTTTGAGAGACTCTGTGAAATAGTTTGTATTTTTGTTGTTACACAAAGATTCTCTAAGTCGCCACAAAACTTTATATTTTTCAGGCAGGTGTTACTACTATAAGCGGAGACATTATAAATAAAGAATTTGATAATATTAATAATGTGCCTAAGTCAACTCTAAAATTAAACCCCGACCGCTTTGGCGCGTAATAGCATAATGTGGTTTACCGGCTCAAAACAATCAGGTGTTATCAAAAATTGTAATTTAAAACTACTCCTTATTTTTATTTGTCCAGGTGAGGACAATGATACCTGCCCTTGCAATTAAAAAAACAATGATACCAAAAACAGGGGACAAAAGTGAGATTTTTAATCCTCCCGCAATCAGTCCTGGCGAAATATTACCCCCTACTTTTTCAATGCTGTCAAAACCTTGAATCAAACCAATCGTTTGTCCTAAAAATCCCCAAACAAGAGTAAATAATCCTAATGATGAAATAAGTGAAATTATTTTTTCCCGTTTGCTTACATCAATAAAACCCCTAGCAATAAGTACGATGATTAAAATCAATAAAAATAAAATTGGGAACATAAAAAATGCACCTCCATCGAATAATAAACTAAATAAATTTGACATAATAAATACGTTTTAAATGAATACTGCATCAAAAGTAAATTATATTTCATCAACATTTTTTTATTTGCGACAATCGTCTGTTTAACGACAAGTTTTAACCAATTTAAGCTTATCAATTGGATTTTTTATAATTATTTTGTTAAAAAGCAGCTTAAATTGGTATTTTACCGATTTTAATCTGTTGATACTAAAAAAAAGTATATAATTGCAAAGATGAATCTACTTCAAAGCATAAGAGCATAATATGTATTGTTGCATTTCCTGTTTTGGATTGCAGTTTGGTTTTTCTTTGTCTATTTTTTTAGTTATAATTCCGAAAATACAGTATATGTAGTCTAGTATTCAAGTTTTTTGCTGCCGGTAACAATGTGTATCACCTATTTTATAGTTTATTATCTGATACCCAATTATTTACTCACTGGAAAATATAAACTGTTCGCACTTTACAGTGTTTACACCTTAGTTTTTTCAAGTTATTTGATTGTACTGACAATTTTCGGAAGTTTCTTGTTCCTTTCCAATTTAAATATAACCAATATGCCGCTTATGAGCCGCAATTTTGTTTTTATATTAATATTAGTGTTCCTAGTGGTAGCAATTATCAGTTTTATCAGTTTACTGAATTATAATTTCAAAACCGCTTCGAGTATCAAAGAGTTGCAAAACAAGATACTGGAAACGCAATTAGAGCTTAAAAAACAGGAATTAAAATATTTAAGAAAACAAATTCATCCCCACTTCTTATTCAACACCCTTAATACGATTTATGCTTTGGCACTGAAACAATCTGACCGGACGGCAGAAGTAATATTAAAACTTTCAAACTTGTTGGATTATCTTTTATATCAGTTGGAAAAGCCGAATGTACGATTAATTGATGAGATTTTGCACATTAAAGAATATATCGAGTTGGAAGAAATCAGATTTCAGGATAATCTGAAAATTTCCTTTAATTTTGATGAACAATTACCTGAAATTAGAATTGCACCGATGTTGTTTATTCCTTTGATTGAAAACGCTTTTAAACATGGTAGTTTCATGAATGGTTTTTTGACTATTGATATTAAAATTACAATGCTTGATGAATATTTAACTTTTTCAATTAAAAATTCAGCCTTAAACAGTGAAAATATAGAGGATTTAAATAATGGTATCGGGCTTGATAATATACAGAAAAGACTTGAATTGCTTTATCCCGAAAATTACAGTTTAACAATTAAACATAAGGATAATTGTTTTAAAGTAGTACTTTTTATAAAAACAAATTGTTTAAAAAATGGCTAAAATATTTCAATGCCTGATAGTGGATGATGAGCAACTGGCACGTGAAGTCATAGAAAATCATTTAAAAAAGATAAATGCCGTTAATATTGTTGCAAGTTGTAAAAGTGCTGTTGAGGCATTTAATTATATCAACACACATAAAATTGATTTAATTTTTCTGGATATTAATATGTCTGAGATATCTGGTTTATCTTTTGCTAAATCAATTAACAAGAACATAAAAATTATTTTCACCACCGCCTATCGGGATTATGCAGTGGAAGGATTCGATTTACAGGCAGTTGACTATTTGCTGAAACCTGTTTCTTTTGAACGCCTGTTGCAGGCAATTAATAAATACATGAATGAAAATATTTGTTTTAAAACAGAAAGGAAAGAGGAAAACTTAAAGGATAACAGTAATTTTATTTTTGTCCGTTCCGAGCGAAAAATGTTAAAAATAAACTTTTCAGATATTCATTACATCGAAAGTTTAAGTGATTATATAAAGTTGCATTCGTCTGATAAAACAGTAATCGTGCGTGAAACAATTACAAATATTGAAGCAAAACTGCCCAAACAGGATTTTATAAGAGTACACCGCTCTTTTATTGTTTCCATATCAAAAATTGATTTGTTTACCAATGAATATCTGGAAATAAACCGTAAAATGATACCCATTAGCAGAACCTACAAGAACAGCGTATTGCAAAGATTGGAAAATATTTAGTGAATTGTTTTTAAAAATAATTTATCTTTAAAGCCTAAAAATCAATTAAAATTTAATATTTATGAAAAAGATAACATTAATGTTTGCAGCCCTGTTAATCAGTTGGTCTGTATGGGCACAAAACAAAACTTTTACCGTTGAGCAAGTTTCAACTTATGGTTTGTATCCTCGCAATTTATACGGAGTAAAATGGCAAAACGATGAAAACTATTCGTATGTAGTAGAGTGGTCAAAAATTGTTACAGAAAATGTAAAAACCGGTCAAAAAACTACTATTTTTAATCTTAAAGATGCCAATAAAGCTTTAAAAGAAGCCGGCTTGCCACCTTTACAATACATTGCCGATTACGAATGGTACAGCAACGATGCTATTTCTTTTATCAATAACAACACTTATATCGTTTACAATATAAAATCAAATAAAGAGGTATTTTCGGTAAAAACTGATGAAAAAGCAAAAAATATCCGTCCCTGCAAATCCAATCATTCTGTGGCTTTTACTATCGATAACAATCTATACATAGCCAATAAAGGCGGTAAAACTGCGGTAACTAACGATAAAGACAAAGGCATTGTAAATGGCGACAGTTATGTTCATCGCCAAGAGTTTGGAATTGATAACGGCATTTTTTGGTCGCCCAAAGGCAATTTCATGGCTTTTTATCGCAAAGATGAAACCATGGTTGCCGATTATCCTTTGGTGAATATAGATACGCGAATTGCAACCGAAGTACCCATTAAATACCCTATGGCTGGCGAAACCAGCGAACAAGTAAGCTTGGGCGTTTACGATATGGCTTCGCAAAAAACCATCTTTTTAAAAACAAAACACGATGACCATTACCTCACACGCATAACTTGGGATCCTTCTGAAAAATATATATACATTGCCGAACTCAATCGCGGGCAAAATCACATGAAGCTGAATAAATACAATGCCCAAACCGGCGATTTTGTTGCTACTCTTTTTGAAGAAAAAAATCCTAAATGGGTAGAGCCCGAACACGATATGATTTTTTTGCCCAACAACGCAAAGCAGTTTCTTTGGTATAGTGAGCGTGATGGTTTCAATCATTTATATTTATACGATACAAATGGGAAGTTAATCAAACAAGTAACCAAAGGAAATTGGTTAGTTACCGATTTTCTTGGTTTTGATTTAAAAGGAAAAAACATATTTATCCAAAGCACCAAAGAAAGTCCCCTCGAACGGCATATTTACAAAGTAAATATCAAATCAGGAAAAATGATAAAATTAAGTGCTGAAAACGGTACACACGATGCCTTGTTCAATCCCGCACACAGATATTTTATCGATCAATATTCAAGTACAAAAATTCCTGCAAAAACCGATTTAGTTAATGCTCAGGCAAAATTAATCCGTAATGTATTCACGGCAGATAATCCTTTAAAAGATTACAAACTCGGTAAAATGGAAATAGGAACCATAAAAGCAGCAGATGGCAAAACCGATTTATACTACCGAATGATAAAACCCGTAGATTTTGACCCCAACAAAAAATATCCCGTTATTGTTTATGTTTACGGCGGTCCTCATGCACAATTAATTACCGATACATGGATGGGCGGAGCAGGCTTATGGGATAACTACATGGCACAAAAAGGTTATATTATGTTCACGGTAGATAATCGCGGCTCTGCCAATCGCGGTTTTGAGTTTGAGAGCGTAATTCATCGTCATCTCGGGCAAAACGAAATGGCAGACCAAATGAAAGGCATTGAGTTTTTAAGTAAACTTCCCTATGTTGATATGAACCGCATTGGCGTTGATGGTTGGAGTTTTGGTGGTTTTATGACCACTTCGCTTATGGTAAATCACCCTGAGACTTTCAAAGTGGGTGTTGGTGGCGGACCCGTTATCGATTGGAAATGGTACGAAGTAATGTACGGCGAGCGATACATGGATACGCCACAAGAAAACCCCGAAGGATACAAACAATCCGGCTTATTGGATAAAGCAAAAAACTTGAAAGGGCACCTTTTACTTATTCACGGATACAATGACCCCGTAGTAGTTCCGCAACACAGTTTAGCGTTTATTAAATCATGCATCAGTGCCGGCGTTTTAGTAGATTATTTTCTGTACCCGGGACACGAACATGGTGTTCGCGGAAAAGACCGCATACATTTGAACAAAAAAATAACACAATATTTTGATGATTATTTATAATTTTTTCAGGGCGGACAGTCGGGCTTTCCGCTCATAGTCCTCAAAGCAAGGCAGGCAAAACATCGGCAAAAAAGTAGCTCTGTGTCCGCCGCTCTTTTTTGCCGTGTTTTGCAAGCTGCCATGCTTTTGCGGGCTATCCGCTGCAATCCCTGCCGCATACCCGTACCACAGTTCTCCAGAGCTGTGAAATTAAGAACCAACCAACCCTATAGAATTTAGCTCATCCCTAAAAATAAAATTTGCGCAAATCTGCGTAATCTGTGGATAATCATTATACCGCACCTATCTTTGGCACTAAGAACGCTTATTTATCATTATATACTAATTTTCACACAATAAAAATAAAATTTGTGCAAATCTGCGTAATCTGTGGATAATCATTATACCGCACCTTTGGCACTAAGAACGCTAATTTACCGGTATGTACTAATTTTTACGTAGTAAAAATAAAATCCCTGAAAATCTGATTAATGTTAAGGGGAAAAAATAATTTACCCTTTCATGGTGCTGAATTGCTTTAATAAATTTAATCCCAAGGCGTTGCCATTGGGCTTATATAAGCTGCCACTTCTTGGCGATTTCAAATAGAAAATTAATTGTTGTTTAGTGAATATTTATAAACAAATAAGCTCTTGCAGGAATGAACTAAATTAGGGAGATAAATAGCCGTAGCATTTATGCTACGGTAGAATTAATCCGAATAAAGATAGGCTTTAGCCCAAAGAATATTTTGCTGCAATTTCAGATAAAATCTGTGCAAATCTGTGCAAATCTGCCTAATCTGTGGATAATCATTATTCTGCACCTATGGTGCTAAGAACGCTTATTACCGGTATATACTAATTTTTACGTAGTAAAAATAAACTCTGTGCAAATCCTATTTAATCTTATAAAAGTTTTATTAAGGAAAACAAGGTCTGGTTTTCGTTATTTTTATTATCTTTGCTTTATGGACAATTTTTTGTTTATAAGTAGTTGATTAACAATATTTAAAGTATGAGCCAATGAATATAGGAGTATTAAAAGAGCAAACAGGCGAAAATAGAGTAGCAATACTGCCCGAAACGGTGAAAAAGTTGTTGCGTCCTAATCTCTCTGTTTGGGTAGAAACCGGTGCAGGCACTAATGCTTCTGCCTGTGATTCTGATTATCAAGATGCCGGTGCTGAAATTAAATCGCGCGATGAAATTGTTACCGGTGCAGATATTGTATTAATGGTTTCCAAACCGGAAAATGAGATTTTAAATAAATTTACGGCAAAACAAACGCTTATTGCCACTTTTTCTGCTTTAAACGATAAAGAAGTAGTTGATTTGTTAAAAGATAAACAGCTAACCGCTTTTAGTATGGAACTGGTTCCGCGAATAACCCGTGCACAATCTATGGATGTTTTATCCTCAATGGCAACAGTGGCAGGTTATAAAGCAGTATTAGATGCAGCCAATCATTTACCCACATTTTTTCCAATGTTTATGACTGCTGCCGGAACTATTCGTCCTGCAAAAGTATTGATTTTAGGAGCAGGAGTTGCCGGTTTGCAAGCTATTGCCATTGCCCGTAAATTAGGTGCACAGGTTGAAGTCTTTGATGTACGCTCTGCCGTAAAAGAACAAGTTTTAAGTCTGGGTGCAAAATTTGTTGAAGTAGAAGGTTCAAAAGAGGATGAAAGTGCAGGCGGTTATGCAGTTGAACAAACCGAAGAATACAAACGCAAACAACAGGAAGCAGTAGAAGCACATGCCGAAAAAGCCAATGTAATTATCTCTACTGCTCAAATACCGGGCAAAAAGGCACCATTGCTTATCAAAAAAACAGTGGTTGAAAAAATGAAGAAAGGTTCGGTAATCGTTGATTTGGCAGCTTCATCAGGGGGCAATTGCGAACTAAGCAAAAACAATGAAATAATTGTTCATAACGGAATTACCATCATTGGTAAATCAAATTATCCTTCAGAAATGCCTTTTGATGCCAGTAAAATGTACGGACAAAATATGCTTAATTTTTTAAATTTACTGATTGATAAAGAAGCTAATTTTTCTTTAAACTTTGAAGATAAAATCATAAAAGGCACTTGTTTAACACATAATGGCGAAATTATTAGTGAACGCGTAAAGAATTTTTATAACAAATAAAATCCTGTAAATATGGAAGATATAATGACATTTTTCTTTATAAACCGTGCTGAGATATTTATTATTATTCTATCGGTTTTTCTTGGAATTGAAGTGATTTCAAATGTACCTACCGTTTTGCATACGCCCTTAATGTCCGGTGCAAATGCTATTTCCGGAGTGGTAATTATTGGGGCAATTATCCTTGTCGGGCATACCGACAATACTTTAGTATTGATTGTAGGAACTATTGCCGTAATTTTTGCTACTTTAAATGTTGTAGGTGGTTTTGTGGTTACGGATCGGATGTTGGAAATGTTTAAGAAAAAGAAAAAAAATAAATAATTATGGATAAGATAATTACTACAATAAACGGAATAGAATATACTCTGGGAGATTCAATTCTGGAACTCAGTTATTTAATAGCTGCAGTGCTTTTTGTAATCGGTTTAAAACTTTTAAGCCATCCTGAAACGGCACGAAAAGGCAATATGTGGGCAGCGGCAGGTATGTTTTTAGCAATGATCAGCACTATGGTATTTCATAAAAATGATGCTGGAAACGGTATTCATAACCTTGTTTATATTTTGGGAGGTATTGCTGTTGGAACGATTGCCGGGTGGTTAATTGCCAAAAAAATAAAAATGACGGCTATGCCGCAATTGGTTTCGTTTTATAATGCTACCGGCGGAGCAGCTTCTGCCTTAATTTCTATAATGGAATTTCAAAATATTGATTTAGGAAATAAAGGAATATTTTTGGTTACTTTATTGGGAATTTTTATAGGAAGTATTGCTTTTAGCGGAAGTATGATTGCTTACGGTAAACTGGATGGGAAAGTAGGAGATATTCGTGCTTCCTATATGAAGTACGTAAATATGTTTTTACTGATTATAGTTTTAGCAATCATGGGCTATATGATGTTTGTAGCCGGACAAAGTAATGAAAGCCTGATGGTATATGCTTATATTTTATTGGGAATTTCATTAGTATATGGGGTATTATTCGTAATGCCAATCGGTGGTGCGGATATGCCCGTGGTTATTTCCTTGTTAAACTCTTTTACCGGTATTGCTGCTGCTATGGGAGGATTTTTGTATCATAATCAGGCAATGTTGCTCGGTGGTATTTTGGTCGGTTCTGCCGGAATTATTTTAACCATTTTAATGTGTAATGCCATGAACCGTTCATTATTGAATGTTATTATTGGTGCATTTGGCGGAGGAAAAAGTGCCGATAAGGAAAAAGGTACTGTAAAAGAAATAAGTGTGAATGATGCTGCTGTTTTGCTTTATTATTCAAAAAGCGTGGTAATTGTTCCCGGTTACGGATTGGCTGTGGCACAAGCACAACATGCCTGTCATGAGTTAGATACACTTTTGGAAGAAAATGGGGTTAATGTGCGCTATGCTATTCATCCGGTTGCAGGAAGAATGCCCGGACACATGAATGTACTTTTGGCTGAGGCGGATGTACCTTATACTAAATTGGTCGAAATGGATGATATAAACCCTGATATGCCCAATACGGATGTAGTTATTGTAATTGGTGCTAATGATGTGGTTAATCCGGCAGCTAATGATGATCCGGGTTCGCCAATTTATGGTATGCCTATTATCGAAGCTGAAAAAGCGAAGAACATCATTGTAATGAAACGCGGAATGGGAAAAGGTTATGCGGGAATTGAGAATTATTTGTTTTTTAATGAAAAAACAAGAATGCTTTTTGGTAATGCAAAAGATAGTTTGCAAGCTTTAGTTAGTGAAGTGAAAAATCTATAAGCTATTAAAACACTGAGGGTTTCACTAAAAAGCGAAACCCTCAGACAAACTACTAATTGCTAAAATCAAACCTTAATTTATGAAAATCATCGTGTTATTTATGCTGTTTTGTGATTGAACGCGTATAAAATACATGCCTTGTGGTAGCTTTTGTCCTCTATCTGAACTTAAATCCCACACAAACTCATTATTCCCTTTTATGAGTTTTCCTTGATGAAGTTTTTTTATCATAACCCCTTGAATATTATATATTTTAATTAAAGATTGTTCAATATATTTATCAGAATTTATTTGAATTTTTGTATAACTCGTAGCAGGATTTGGAAAAACTTTAACAGAGGTGAAAATATTTTCAGAATATATTTTCTTTACCGATGTTACAACGTCCGGTGTATCCAGTTTTTTATCTGTATAAATACGGTATTCTCCCGCTTCCAATTTAATTTCGGCACTTGTGTTTGTTACGTTTAAAGTATCTCCCGAAAAATAATCATACCACGCACCGGTTGATTGAAAATTCGGATTAACATTTCTTGCAAGTACATCAAAATTACCTATAATGGTTACATTCATTGATGCATCATTCAAATGAATTACCTTTTCTTCGGCAGAAACATCCATTGAAAAATCAGTTGTTTTAAAAACAGCTTCCTCTTTTTTTAACTTTATAAGCGCTTGGAATACCTGATAGAGCCTGTATCTGTCCGGAACATCATAATAGTTCCATAAAACGGGTTTTTTTCCTACGCGACCGTTATAGTCAATACTTACATCATAACCCAATTCACCAAACTGCCAAATCATTTTAGGTCCCGGAATGGTAAAAAAGAAGGCTGCTGAAAGCTCTATTCTTTTTAATGCTGTTGATAAATCTTTTACCGAGTAATTGCCACTTTCATTGCCGTAATTTAAATTGCGATACATCATGCGTTCTTCGTCATGGCTTTCCATATAAGTAACCAGTTTAGGAGATTGCCATCCGCGCGAAGTATAAGCTGCCCAGTTTAAATCAGATTTTCCGTTATCGTTCCAACCCATAGATGCATCACTATAATTACCATTCATATTGCCCCAGAGCATAATTCCATAGTTTGCCAGTTCTGTTTCTTCACTGTTATCGGTTAAGTGTTCAAAAATTACATAAGCATTTGGATTAAATGATTTAATTTTATCATACATTCTTTTTAAAATGGCAATACGCGAGGCATCATAAGCCCAACCGTCTCCGGAAGTATTGGTAAAGCCTTTGGTAAAATCAAAACGGAAACCGTCAATTTTATATTCACTTATCCAATAATGATTTACACTATCGACAAAAGCTTTGGTATAAGGACTTTCGTGATTAAAATCATAGCCCCAACTGTAGGTTGTATTCGGCGAAGTTTCATTATACCACGGATTTTGAGCAGAAGGTTGTCCCCAGTCTCCTGCATTGGGGTCAAAATACATTTGTACCAATGGAGATTGTCCGTAGGAATGATTTAATACCATGTCCATAAGCACGGCTATTCCATTAGCATGACAAGTATCTATAAATTCTTT
>JAKIUH010000109.1 GCA_021647685.1 Bacteroidales bacterium | reverse complement strand
TACAACTCTGAATTCCTACATTTTCATTTGTCGAAATTCTAAATTTAGTTTTTGGTCCAAATGCAATCTGTGCAAGAGCCCACCCCTGCCCTTTTATTGTAATACCAATTTCAGAATTAGATTGTGAAAGTAAAGAGTTCCCTTCTTTGATATTTGTAAATTCAATTGGAACTCTTAGAGATGTTGTATAATCATTAGAAAAAGATACAAATACCCAAAGAATTATTGATAAAAGTGATGCAAGAAATATTTTGAAGAGTTTTGGTTGCATAAATTATTACAAATATTAAATGTTTTTAATCAAAAAAAAAGAATTTATAAACTAGTATTATGTAAATTATAAAACAACGTAGCAATAAAAATTATTAAGTTATTCTATTCAACTCCTTAAATATAAATAAATAAACTTAAAACAAAGTGGAGTTCAATTTTAATATTTCTATAATAATATTGGTACCATATAATTTGATAGCCTCGTTTTATTGAAGTTGATTAAAGTAACCCAAAAGCACATTTCTATTTGCCTTCGAAATTTCTCTCCCTTTAATAGGAAAATCCTCTTTACTGCGGGCTAATTTTCGTAATTCAGGAACGTTCATTTTTTCTAAATCGCTCACAACATTATCTTCGGTATCATAATTCACATTACTGCTTTTATTCTCAGGAAGTTCAATATTTTTGTCCAAATTAATTTGTGAATTAATTTCATCTTCTGTAACATCTTTCGTTTCGTTATCAGTATCTTTTTCAATTTCAGATTTTGCTTCAGCTCTTAATCGCTCAATATGACTAATACCTTCAAAACTTAAGTTCGTTTCATTAGTTTCTTCAATATTTTCTTGAGTAGTTTCCACAACGTTGTCTGAATTTTCTTGAGCAACTTCCATAATGTTATCTAATTTTTCTATTTCAGAATTCTCAATTTCACTATTACTATCTTCTTCGCTATCAATAATTCCACTATTATTATAATCTGTTGAGTCTTCAATTTCCGTTTTAGAATCATCACTAATGTTTTCTTCTTCAATTACTTTATCACTAGATTCTGAGGGAATGCTCACAATTTCAATCTTTTCTTCACTATCATCTTCTAATTTGGAAGTTTTAATATCAACTAAATCATTACTATGTTTCTGTTCTTCGAATGAAAGAACTTCTCCAGCTATATCTGGTTTATTATCACCGACTTTAGCTAATAAATTAACATAAGAGGCTTCATCATCAATTTGATCAAACAAAGTTTCAACCTTTACATCTTTTTCTACACTCTTTTTTACTCTTTTGGGTCTATTTGCAGATTTCGAACTTTCAAAAAATATTTTTTCTACTACATCATTTGGGTATGGAACTATTCCAGAAGAGATAACAACTCCAACTTTTTGAGCTGCAATTGTTCCTGCATTTAGTATTCGCTTAATTTCAGATGAATTTCCAATAACAAAAAGTGTAACCTGCCCATTTGAAATCACTTCTTTTTTAAGAAATTTCACATTTCCCAGGCTTAACATTTTATTAACAGCAACTAATGCTGAAACCAAACCATTTGTCTCAATCATTGCTAAAGAATCAAATTTCATCTATGCTCCCATTAAAGATTATTGAATAAAAATTAAAAAATAGATTAAAAGTATTGGAATGTCAAATAAAATATGCTCCCATAGATTAAAATATTGAATAAAATTTAAAATACGATTGCCAAAATTGCATATCTAAAAACTACGAATTCATATCTAAATAATCTTGAAGAATTATTGCTGCAGCGTTCATGTCAACTAATCCTTTATTTCGTCTTTTCTTTTTAGAAGTAACACTCTCTAAAATTTGCTGCTGTGCAATTGAGGATGAATATCTTTCATCAACCAATTCAATAGGAATTTTTATTTTTTCTTCAAGTTCATGAACATAATGATGTGCCTCGCTCAGAAGATTGGTTTTTAAAAGCAAATCCAACTGCACGAATTTATAGCTGCCTGAATTTCTTCCGGTTATTAAATTAATTTTCACAATCATTTCTTCATCTTCCAAAATATCTTTTATTTTTTGCACCGTATCATTATCAATTGATGCATCTAAAAGAACCTTAATGGCTTCTTTCAATATATCAAAACCACTATGAAATATAAATGCCACCACTACTAAAACAGCAATTTTTTCACCTATTTCTAAACCAAAATATTGAGCAAATATTCCTGCCAAAACTACAATTGCCGTATAAAAATCTACTTTAATATGTTCTGCATCAGCTATTAAACTTGGTGAATTTAATTTAATCCCCATCTTTTTTTCATAGCGTGCATAAAGAAAAGTAGTGAGTACGGTTATCAGTATTACAATTAGCGCAACAGGCAAATTGGTAATTTCTTTGGCTTCTCCAAAAAAAACATCCTTTGCTATTTCATATCCGGCAAAAAAAATGGCAAAAGCACTTATCATGGCTACCAAGTTTTCTACTTTGTACAAACCAAAGGGAAAAGTTTTTGATTTTTTATTCGAGATACTTATTCCTACAAAAACACTTACTGAAGATGCTAAATCAGAAAGCGAATGGATACCATCTGCAGTCAATGCAATGCTGCCTGAAATAATTCCACCGGCAATTTTTATTCCTGAAAGGAATAAATTAATCAAAATTGAAAAAATAGAAATTTTACGTTTCGAGCGGAAAATGTATTCTTTACTAAGTTGTTCTTCCTTATTTTCCATAAGCTGTTTTTTATACAATCTTAAAAAGATATCCGCGGATTAACAAATATTCAGGCTTTTTTTTAATTTCGTAAACAATTAAAGTAAGAAAATTCAGTGAAAAAAAAACTTTTATACATAGTAAATCCAATATCAGGTGCTCATAAGAAAAAAAGTATCGAACAGATTATTAATCAATCTACTGATAAGAAATTGTTTGATTGTGAAATAGTACGTACTCAATATGCCGGACATGCTTTTGAGTTGGCGCAAAATGCGGTACAACAAAATTACGACATTGTTGCGGCAGTTGGTGGTGATGGTACGCTTAACGAAATTGGTAAAGCTTTAAGCGGAAGTGATACCGCAATGGGAATTATTCCAAAAGGCTCAGGAAATGGTTTGGCTCGATATTTAAAAATTCCTCTTTCGGTAAGTAAAGCCGTAAAGATTATAAATTCTCTACATTATTTTCAAATAGATACTGTTCGGATTAATGAGTTTTTTTATTTGAATGTAGCCGGTATTGGTTTTGATGCGCATATTGCTCATTTATTTAGCAAAAGCAAAAAAAGAGGCTTTCAATCGTATGCAAAACTGGTGCTCAAAGAATTTCGCAAATATGAAGGACAAAATTACCGCCTTATAATTGATGAGCAAAAATTCAATACAGAAAATACTTTTATGTTAAGTTTTGCCAATTCTTCGCAATTTGGAAATAATGCACATATTGCACCTATGGCAAAAATAAATGATGGTTTTATTGATGTATGCATTTTAAAAAAATTCCCAGATTTTCGTTCACCGGAAATAATTTTGAAACTTTATACACGTAGCTTGATAAAAAGTAAATATTATGAAATTTATAAAGCAAAAAAAATTGAGTTATCTTCTGATATTGATTTATTAGGACATGTGGATGGTGAACCTGTATATTTCGGGAAAAAACTTCAAATTGAAATTTTACCGAAATCATTAAATGTGATTACCGGGAGGCATAGAGTGTTTTATTGAAAAAAAATCATAAATGGGTATTGACTTGTATGATTACGTTTCACATGAATTATATGGGTTAAGGAATACAGTGTGGGGCTCAATTTTTTTTTAAAAGGGTATTTAACAAACTGAGCTTTGATTTTTCGTATGCTGAAAATCATAATTTTATTACCGATAAAGATAATTTCCGTTTTCGTTTGCCATGGGATGCGTCTTTTTAAATAAACAAAGTGATTTTTGGAAAGAATAAGTGTATTTTTTACCTTTATCCGTTAATAACCCATCAAGATTTTATTTTATGAACTGGACTGCACAAGACATAGCGCAATTAAAAAAAAAGAAAATCCGCATTGAGCAAGTTGAAGAACAAATTGATACTTTTAATAGAGGTTTTCCTCATCTTGAAATCACTGATGCTGCAACTTTAGGAAATGGAATAACCCGCCTAAGTGAAAACGAAATAGTACAAAATATACGTAAATATAATTATGAAAGCAGAAAATTAAAAATTGTGAAATTTGTACCTGCATCGGGTGCTGCTTCTCGTATGTTTAAGGGACTTTTTGAATTAATGAAATCAAAACCCGGCTCGGAAGAGTTTAAGCAATTAATGAGTGATAAAAGTTTTGCATCACCGGCTAATTTTTTTAAAAATATCCGAAAATTTGCTTTTTATTATGATTTAGGAAAAACGGATATTTTGAAAGATAAAAACATTGAACAATTAGTTAAGGATAATCAGCTACATGATATTTTGCATGCATTGCTTGACGAAAGTGGTTTAAATTATGGAAATAAACCTAAAGGTTTATTGAAATTTCATAAGTACGAAAACGGAATGGGCACTCCCTGCCGTGAACATCTTGTAGAGGGCACGCTTTATGCATCCGGTACCAGTGAGATTTATATACATTTTACTGTTTCGCCTGAGCACATGAATGATTTTAAAGAGCATGTTGAATTACTTAAAAAACATTTTGAAGCTCATTTTGCCGTTAACTATTTTGTGAGTTTTTCCATTCAAAAACCGCAAACCGATACTATTGCCGTTGATTTAAACAATCAGCCTTTTAGAGATAAAGATGGAAGCCTTGTTTTTCGCCCCGGCGGGCACGGTGCGCTCATTGAAAACATGAACGAATTGAATGCCGATCTTATTTTTATTAAAAATATTGATAATGTGGTTCCTGACCGCTTAAAAGAAGAAACAACTAAATATAAGAAAGCTTTGGCCGGTGTACTTATTTCCTATAAAGAAAAAATAATTAATTATCTTCAAAAGATTGAAAATCAGGAAATTAATAATAATTTATTTGTTCAAATTGAACAATTTTTAAAAAAAGAATTGTGTTTCATTCCCGGTGATAGTTATCGATTTTTATCTTTTGAAGACAAATTAGCCTATTTATTTAATAAATTAAATCGTCCTTTACGAGTTTGTGGTATGGTGAAAAATGAAGGTGAACCGGGTGGTGGTCCTTTTTGGGCAAAAAACAAGGATGGTTCCGTATCTTTACAAATTGTCGAAAGTTCACAAATTGATTTTAATAAACCCGAAAATAAAAAAATTGTTCAAGAAGCAACTCATTTTAATCCGGTTGATATAGTTTGTTGCGTGAAAGATTATAAAGGAAACAAATTTGATTTGAGTAAATATATTGATAAAAACACCGGTTTTATTTCTGAAAAATCCAAAAACGGAAAAGCATTAAAAGCTCTTGAACTACCCGGTTTATGGAACGGTGCCATGGCTGATTGGAATACGGTTTTTGTAGAAGTACCTATTGCTACTTTTAATCCCGTTAAGGTAGTAAATGATTTATTGAGACCCGAACATCAATAATTTGTTATGAATCATACATTTAGTTTGGATAAAAAAATAAATAAAACGCTTCTTATTGCCTATGTTCTGTTAAATGTAGTGTTCCCTATAATCGGACTATTTTCATTAATCGGAGATAATGAGTTTCATACTTCCCGCTTATTAACAGGAACATGGAGAATAACTTTTATGTTTTTTTCAACTCCTGTTTATTTAATTTATGCAGCAATGATGTATAGTGATCATTTTCCCAAAAATAATATAAAGGCGTTTTTATTAATTTTGCCATCAATACTTACTTATTTAATGTATTTTTGGTCGGGTGATAAAAGTTTTTTTTTGTTATTGGCTGATACTGCTTTGCCAATATATACCGGTCTTAATTTTATGTTTTTTATTGGCCTTGTTATTCTTATTGTTACCGGAAAGACTGAAAGCAAAAACCCATTTCTTATAGCTTTTGGTTTTTTGCTTTTATGTATTTTGTTGTTTTATCCGGTTGCATATTTTTTTGTTTTTTCATTATCTTTTCATACCTATAATGATAATTTAATGATGTTGTTTGCAATTTTGTTGTTTATATTTTTTCATTATAAACAATTGATTAAAATGTATCAGGAAAAAGTATTATAATCATTGTCCTGTTAAAAAAGATTGTTTTGTACATTTAGAAAAATAAATATACTTTCAGTCCGGACAGGATTCCCCCCCCCTTTTTCGGATAGGAGTTACTACTTTTAGGGAAGTATCCAAACCGTTAATCAATAATTTATTTTGTATCTATTGAATAGGAAATTAACCGTAAATTTCTCCTTTTGCAGCCAAAAGGGTATTTTTTAGCAGAGATACTATGGTCATAGGACCTACTCCTCCCGGAACAGGTGTGATATAACTGCATTTTTCGGCTACTTCATCAAATTTTACATCTCCTTTGAGTTTCCAACCTGATTTTGTTTTGTCAGATTTTACACGTGTAGTGCCCACATCAATAACTACGGCGCCTTCTTTAACCATATTGCCGGTAACAAATTCAGGCACTCCAAGTGCGGCTATGATAATATCGGCTTGCAGGCAAAGCTCTTTTAAATTAGGAGTACGGCTGTGGCAAACAGTTACTGTAGCATTACCGTATTCTGCTTTTTGCGATAAAAGTATGCTTACGGGGCGACCAACTATATTGCTGCGTCCAAGCACCACACAATGTTTGCCGGAAGTTTCAATATTGTATCTTTTTAATAATTCCAAAATACCTGCAGGTGTTGCAGAAACAAAAGAAGGCATACCTACCGACATACGTCCCACATTTATAGGATGAAAACCATCCACATCTTTTTTGGGGTTTACGGCTTCAATAATTTTTTCTTCGTTGATATGCTTAGGAAGCGGCAGCTGAACAATAAATCCGTCTATATCATCATCATTATTGAGTTCATTAACTTTAGTCAGCAATTCATTTTCACTGATATTGTCTTCAAAACGTATGAGTGTAGATTTAAAACCTACTTGTTCACAGGCTTTTACTTTATGGGCTACATAGGTTGCACTGCCTCCGTCATGACCGACTAATACGGCAGCAAGATGAGGAATTTTCCCGCCTTTATTTTTAATGTCTTCGACTTCACGAGCAATTTCTTCTTTTATTTCTGCCGAAATTTTTTTACCGTCTATGATTTGCATAATAAATTATCTAATAACTGATTATTATCTTTTACCAAAAGGCATTCCACCCATCATGCGCGAAAGGTTTTTACCGCCGCTCATCATCTTCATCATTTTACGGGTTTCGTCAAATTGTTTGATTAAACGGTTTACTTCTTGAATGTTTCTGCCGCTTCCTTTGGCAATACGTTTTCTTCTACTACCGTTTAATAATTTAGGGTTTTCACGCTCGGCAGGTGTCATGGATTGGATAATGGCTTCAATTTCTTTAAAAGCATCATCGTCAATATCCAGATTTTTAATGGCTTTACCTACTCCGGGAATCATGCTTGCCAAATCCTTTAAATTCCCCATTTTTTTAATTTGCTGGATTTGCGACATAAAATCATTAAAATTAAACTGATTTTTTGCAATTTTCTTTTGGAGTTTACGGGCTTCTTCTTGGTCAAACTGCTCTTGTGCTTTTTCAACCAGGGTTACAATATCACCCATTCCCAAAATACGGTCAGCCATACGGTCCGGGTGGAAAACATCTAATGCTTCCATTTTTTCGCCCGTACCCACAAATTTTATAGGCTTATTAACTACGGTACGGATGGATAGGGCAGCACCGCCACGTGTATCACCGTCTAATTTAGTAAGTACAACACCGTCAAAATCAAGTCGTTCGTTAAATTCTTTGGCTGTATTCACGGCATCTTGTCCGGTCATGGCATCTACTACAAATAAAATTTCATGGGGCGAAACTGCTTTTTTAATTTGAGCAATCTCGTTCATCATTTCTTCATCAACAGCTAATCGACCGGCGGTATCGATAATTACCGCACTATTTCCTTGCATTTTTGCATGCTTAATTGCAGATTTTGCAATAGCAACGGGATTCTTGCTGCCTTCTTCGGTATATACGGGAACGCCTATTTGTTCGCCCAAAACTTTTAATTGTTCAATAGCAGCAGGACGGTAAACATCACCGGCAACCAATAAAGGTGATTTTCCGTGTTTGGTTTTCAGTAAATTGGCTAATTTACCCGAAAAAGTAGTTTTACCCGAACCTTGAAGACCGGCTATAAGAATAATTGCAGGATTGGGTTTAATGTTGATACCAACTGCTTCACCCCCCATTAATTCGGCTAGTTCATCATGAACGATTTTTACCATTAATTCATTGGGCTTAATGGCTGTTAACACATTAGCACCCAAAGCTTTTTGTTTTACTTTATTGGTAAAATCTTTTGCAATCTTAAAATTAACATCGGCATCAAGCAATGCACGGCGAACATCTTTAAGGGTTTCGGCTACGTTTACTTCGGTAATTCTTCCTTGTCCTTTTAATATCTTAAATGACCGTTCCAGTCTATCGGATAAATTTTCAAACATATTATTTGATATTTTATTATTTCATAATTAAGCGCTGCAAAAATAGTAAAAAATTATTTCATTGTTACATTGTGAATTGTTAAATTGATGAATTGTTGTTTGGTGCTAGGTGCTGGGTTCTTGGTTCTTGGTTTTGTTACTCGTTGATAATTGTTGAATTGTTCCGGGTTTTGGCTTTGTGGCTTGACTATGCGAGCGCCTTGCTGTGCGGCAGGGATTGAAGCGTTAGCCCACAGCCGCAGCACGGTAAGCAAAACACAGCCCCAAAGAGCGACAGGTGAGCTACTTTGGGGCTGATGTTTTTGCCCGTGCTGCGGCGAGGACTATGAGCGGAAAGCCCGTAGCCGCCCTAATAAATAAACTTTATGATTTTTTCTTTAC
Source organism: Bacteroidales bacterium (assembly GCA_021647685.1). GTDB lineage: Bacteria > Bacteroidota > Bacteroidia > Bacteroidales > NBLH01 > NBLH01. The sequence goes on along the minus strand of JAKIUH010000109.1, from coordinate 2,124 downwards.
TGTACAACCGATTGCTTTTGTATAGGTAATTTTTGGTTTTTTGCCTTCGAGCAATGCGTTTATAGCATCTTCAAGATATTTTTTGCTAACTTTTGATGCATCTTTGTAATTATCATCAATTGCTCCGATATACTCAACGGTTAATTTATCGCCTTTTTTGCTTACCAAATAGATATGCGGTGTTTTTGTTGCTCCGTAAACCGCTGAAATTTTTCTGCCCGGATCGTATAAATACGGAAAAGTAAATTGCTTTTCTTGAGCTTTTTTTACCATTTTATCAAAAGTATCATCGGGTTGAACTTCCGGATCGTTGGGATTAATGGCAATTACCGGAAAACCTTTGCTTTTATACTTTTTATCTAAAGCAATTATCCTATCCTCGTATTTTACGGCATACGGACAGGTATTGCATGTAAAAATAATGATAAGTCCTTTGGCATCTTGATAATCCAATGAGGAAACCATTTTTTCATCTACATTTTTTAACTTAAAATTTATTGCCTTATCACCAACTTTATAGCCTTGTGCCAAGACCAGACTTCCGGCAAACATAATCATCGTAAATAATAATACTGCTTTTTTCATAATTGTTACCTATTTAAAATTATTTGACCTTATTTATTAAATTTTCAATTTGTTCATAATTCAATGATCCTTCGTGGAAAACTTTTTTAGTGCCTTTGTAAACTAATGTTGCAGGAATTGCACCCGACCAGTTTTTATCTACTTTATCAATCCAAGTGTTGGCATCGGGATCGTCCATTACAATAATCTCCGATTGCAAATTTTTTCTTTGAATAAAGGGTTTTAATTTTGTTTCTATATCTTCGGCAAAATCTAAACTAAGCAAAATCACTTTTAACTTTTTATTTTGATAGTTTTTATTAATTTGTTCAAAATAAGGTAGCTCTTTTACGCAAGGTCGGCACCATGTTGCCCAAAAGTTGATTACATAAATGGTATCGTTTTGTTGATGAAGATAGGGTTCAAATTCATTAAATTTCATTATAGCTTGTGCCTTACTTTCGGGGATTATTATGCCTATCAGAAAAATTAAAATAATTATCTTTTTTATCATAATTAATAGATTTGGTTAAAAATACATATTTTTTATGAATTTAATAAAAGTAATTTAATCAATTTTTAATTAGTTGTTTTTTATATGTTTCTTATTTATAATTATTTACATTGAGTTAGAAGTAAAAAGTAATTTAGAATTGAATTTATTTTTAATGATTTAATTTGTGCAGATTTAAAGATAATTTATGAGTGTAATTATAAAAATCCCTTTTTTTTTCGTATTATTGCTTTTGTATTTTTAAAAATAAAATTTGATAGAAATTATGAAATTATTAGAAGGAAAAACTGCTATTGTTACCGGCGCCGCCAGAGGCATCGGACGTGCAATTGCCTTAACTTTTGGGAAACATGGAGCTGATGTGGCTTTTACTGATTTGGCAATTGACGATAATGTAAAGTCTTTAGAGAAAGAATTGGCAGATATGGGTGTAAAAGGAAAAGGCTATGTTGCTGATGCTTCTAAGTTTGATGCTTCGCAAGAGCTTGTAAAACAAATTGTTGAAGATTTTGGGAAAGTTGATGTTTTGATTAATAATGCAGGTATCACACGCGATACACTCTTAATGCGGATGACTGAAGAGCAGTGGGACTTAGTGATAAATGTTAATCTAAAATCGGCTTTTAATATGACTAAAGCAGTGATTGGCACTATGATGAAGCAACGTTCGGGCTCTATTGTGAATATGAGTTCAATTGTAGGTGTTGGCGGTAATGCTTCACAGGCAAATTATTCTGCTTCAAAAGCTGGAATAATAGGACTTACCAAATCTCTTGCAAAAGAGCTTGGTTCAAGAAATATTCAGGTTAATGCAATTGCTCCAGGCTTTATTCAAACAGAGATGACAAAGGATCTTGAAGGAAAAGTAATAGAGGAAATGAAAATAGCAATTCCATTAAATAGATTGGGATTGCCAGAAGATGTTGCAAATGGAGCTCTATTTTTAGCATCTCACATGTCAGATTATGTTACAGGCACTGTTTTAAATGTAAGTGGTGGACTTTACATGTGAATATAACTTCAATTATTATGAATAAATTTTTTTT
>JAKIUH010000108.1 GCA_021647685.1 Bacteroidales bacterium | reverse complement strand
ATCAACCCTAAAAACGATGAAAATATTTCGCGTCAACCTTCGGAAGAAGAGCCTTTAGCAGCGCTTGCATTTAAAATTACAACCGACCCTTTTGTTGGTCGTTTAGCATATATTCGTGTTTATTCCGGAGTATTAAAAGCCGGTTCTGATGTTTTCAACGCAAGAACTCGCAAGAGAGAACGCATTTCTCGCTTATATCAGATGAACGCAAATAAACAAAATCCCAAAGAAGAAATAAAAGCAGGAGATATTTGCTCTGCTGTTGGATTTAAAGATATACGTACCGGTGATACACTTTGTGATGAAAACAAACAAATTGTTTTAGAGTCTATGGAGTTCCCTGAACCGGTAATTGGTATTGCTGTGGAACCAAAAACTCAAAAAGATTTAGATAAATTGGGAAATGGTTTAGCTAAACTTGCTGAGGAAGATCCTACATTTCAGGTTAAAACTGATGAAAATACAGGGCAAACCGTTATCAGCGGAATGGGCGAATTGCACTTGGAAATTTTAATTGACCGCTTAAAGCGTGAATTCAAAGTTGAATGTAATCAAGGCGCTCCGCAAGTTGCTTATAAAGAAAAACTTACAGGCACTGTTGAACATCGAGAAGTGTTTAAGAAACAAACCGGTGGACGTGGTAAATTTGCTGATATTATAGTTAAGATTTCACCTGCCGATGAAGGTGTAACCGGATTACAATTTATTAATTCTGTTACCGGTGGACGTATTCCAAGAGAATTTATTCCTTCTGTAGAGAAAGGTTTTAAAGAGGCTATGAATAATGGTCCTTTAGCTGGTTATCCTTTGGATAGTATGAAAGTTGAATTATTAGATGGTTCATTCCACCCTGTTGACTCAGATCAATTATCTTTCGAGTTGGCTGCGAAAATGGCTTTCAGACATGCTGCTCCAAAAGCAAAACCTGTACTGTTAGAACCAATTATGTCAGCAGAAGTGGTTACTCCTGAGGAATATATGGGAGATATTATCTCTGACTTCAATAAACGAAGAGGACAAATTGAAGGTATGGAGTCAAAAGGAAATGCACGCGTAGTTAAAGCATTAGTTCCGTTAGCAGAAAAATTTGGTTATGTTACTGTATTGAGAACTATTTCATCAGGTAGAGCAACTTCATCTATGGTCTTTTCACACTATGATGTTGTGCCTGAAAGCATTGCCAAAGAGGTTATTGAAAAAAATATGGGTAAATCTGAATAATATTTGAGTTTATGAGTCAAAAGATTCGCATTAAGTTAAAGTCGTACGATCATAATTTAGTTGATAATTCAGCTGAGAAGATTGTAAAAACCGTTAAACAAACGGGTGCAGTGGTTAGTGGACCAATTCCCTTGCCAACACATAGAAGAGTATTTACGGTTTTAAGATCGACTTTCGTAAATAAAAAATCACGTGAGCAATTTCAATTATCTTCTTTTAAAAGATTAATTGATATTTATAGCACCAATTCTAAAACAATTGATGCTTTAATGAAACTCGAATTGCCTAGTGGTGTTGAAGTAGAAATAAAGGTTTAAGGAAAATTTGTAAAAGATGCCTGGATTAATTGGAAAAAAAATCGGAATGACTTCCGTTTTCAGTGCCGAGGGAAAAAATATTCCATGCACTGTTTTAGAGGTAGGTCCTTGCGTAGTTACTCAAATAAAAACTGAGGAAACAGACGGGTACAATGCTGTACAAATAGCTTATGGTGATAAAACCGAAAAACATGCTACCAAAGCAGAGTTAGGTCACTTTAAAAAAGCAAAAACGGCACCCAAGCGTAAGGTCGTAGAACTGAAAGGTTTTGTGAAGGACTGGAAAGTTGGAGATGTTATTGGAGTTGATTACTTTAACGATGACGCATGGTTAGACGTTAGTGGAATCAGTAAAGGTAAAGGTTTCCAAGGTGTAGTTAAACGTCACGGTTTCCGTGGTGTTGGCGACCAAACTCATGGTCAGCATAACAGGAATAGAGCACCGGGTTCTTTAGGTGCATCATCATATCCTTCAAGAGTTTTTAAAGGTATGAAAATGGCTGGTAGAACCGGAGGTAAAAAAGTGAAAGTTTTAAACCTTAAGGTGATAAAAGTTATTCCTGAAAATAATATTTTGATTTTAAAAGGTTCCGTTCCGGGACCGAAAGGTTCATACTTAATTATTGAAAAATAATGGAACTGACAGTATATAACATAGAAGGTAAGGATACCGGACGTAAGGTAAACTTAAACGATGAAATTTTTGGTATAGAGCCTAATGATCATGCGATTTACCTCGACGTAAAACGACACATGGCTAACAAACGTCAGGGGACTCATAAAGCTAAAGAACGTGCAGAAGTACGTGGTAGTACCAGAAAGATTAAGAAACAGAAAGGAACCGGTTCTGCAAGAGCAGGTAGTATTAAAAATCCCTTATTTAGAGGTGGGGGACGTGTATTTGGACCCAGACCACGAGACTATAGTTTCAAGCTCAATAAAAAGGTTAAAAAATTAGCTCGAAAATCAGCCTTAACTTATAAATTAAGAGCAAATGAGCTTTTTATTGTCGAAGATTTTACTTTTGACACTCCTAAAACTAAGCAATATCTGACTTTTGAAAAGAATTTGAAAATAAATGATAAAAAGTCCGTTTTAGTTTTAGCAGAACCAAATAAAAACCTATATTTGTCATCCCGAAATTTACAGGGGTCTAAGACAATAACAGTTTCTGAATTAACAACTTATGACATCCTGAATACTAAAGCCCTTGTGCTTTCTGAAAGTTCAGTAGATGTTTTAGAAAAAACATTTTAGTGATGGATATTTTGCAAAAGCCGATTATAACTGAGAAAATGACGATTCAAGGCGAAAAATTGAATCGCTATGGATTTATTGTTGATGTAAGAGCAAACAAGATTCAGATTAAAAAGGCTGTTGAAGATTTATATAATGTAACCGTTGAATCTGTGAATACTATGCGTTATGGAGGTAAAAACAAATCTCGTTATACTAAAACAGGTATTCAACGTGGTAAATCCAACGCTTTTAAAAAAGCGATAGTTACATTACAAGAAGGAGATACGATTGATTTTTATAGCAATATTTAAAGAAAATGGCTGTACGTAAGATAAAACCGACAACACCGGGGCAAAGAGGAAAAGTTGCCAATACATTTGCAGAAATTACCAAATCTGTACCTGAGAAATCGCTTTTAGCTTCTAAAAAGAAGTCTGGCGGTAGGAACAATTCAGGTAAAATGACAGTTCGTAACATTGGTGGCGGACATAAAAAAAGATATAGAGTAATTGACTTTCTACGAAATAAAGATGGAGTTCCGGCTACCGTAAATGCCGTAGAATATGATCCGAATCGTTCTGCACGTATTGCTCTGTTATATTATGCTGATGGTGAAAAAAGATACATTATTGCTCCAAATGGTTTAAAAGTTGGGCAAGAAGTTATCTCAGGAAAAGATGCTGCTCCCGAAGTGGGAAATACTTTATTTCTTTCTGATATACCCATGGGTACAATTATTCATAATATTGAGATGGTACCCAACAAAGGAGCTGTACTGGCAAGAAGCGCCGGAGCTTATGCTCAATTAACTTCACGTGATGGAAAATATGCAATTGTTAAATTACCATCAGGGGAGTCAAGAATGATTTTGGTTACTTGTCGTGCAACTATCGGTTCTGTTTCTAATTCAGAGCACATGTTAGAACGCTCGGGAAAAGCAGGTAGAAGCCGTTGGTTAGGTAGAAGACCTAGAGTTCGTGGTGTTGCTATGAACCCGGTAGATCACCCAATGGGTGGTGGAGAAGGTAAATCATCCGGAGGACATCCACGTTCAAGAACTGGTTTGTTGGCAAAGGGATACAAAACCCGTTCAAAAAAGAAGCCTTCAAACAAATATATTGTTGAAAAGAGAAAAAAATAATAACGTAATATTCGTATTAATATGAGTCGTTCATTAAAAAAAGGTCCTTATATTGACTATAAACTGGAAAGAAAAGTTCTTGCCATGAACGAATCCGGTAAAAAAACAGTAATTAAAACTTGGGCACGTAGCTCAATGATATCACCTGATTTTGTGGGTAATACTATTGCTGTTCACAATGGAAATAAATTCATTCCGGTCTATATCACTGAAAATATGGTGGGGCATAAGTTAGGTGAATTTGCACCAACAAGAACTTTTAGAGGACATGCTGGTAATAAAAAGAAATAACGATTGAGAAAAAGTTAAGATAAAATGGGAGCAAGAAAAAAACAAAGGGCAGAAGCTATAAAAGAGGCAAAGAAAACCAGATATTATGCTGTTTTGAAAAATTGTCCGACTTCACCCAGAAAAATGCGCTTAGTTGCAGATTTAATTCGCGGTGTTGACGTTCAACAAGCCCTGGATATTTTAAAATTCAATCCTAAGGAAGCATCAAGAAGACTTGAGAAATTACTCCTTTCGGCTATAGCTAATTGGAGAGCAAAAAATGAAGGTGTTCGAATGGAAGATGCAAATTTATATGTAAAAGAAGTTTTTGTAGATTCTGCCAGAATTTTGAAAAGACTTCGCCCTGCACCGCAAGGACGCGCTCATAGAATTAGGAAAAGATCTAATCATGTAACTATTGTTTTAGAAAGCAATCAAACAAATTAATAGATGGGACAAAAGGTTAATCCAATTAGCAATAGATTAGGAATCATTAAAGGATGGGATTCCAACTGGTACGGAGGAAAGGACTATTCAGCAAAATTAGTTGAAGATTCTAAAATCAGAAAGTATTTAAATGTGCGTTTGGCAAAAGCAAATGTATCTAAAATTGTTATAGAACGTACATTGAAATTAATAACTGTTACTGTACATACTTCCAGACCCGGTATTATTATCGGCAAAAGTGGAGCAGAGGTGGATAAGTTACGGGAGGAATTGAAAAAAATTACCAAAAAGGAAGTTCAAATAAATATTTTTGAAATAAAACGCCCTGAATTGAATGCTACTTTAGTTGCAAATAACATAGCCCGTCAGGTAGAAGGTAATATTGCTTATCGTAGAGCAGTTAAAATGGCGATTGCATCTACTATGCGAATGGGGGCTGGTGGCATTAAAGTTTTGGTTTCAGGTCGTCTTAACGGTGCTGAAATGGCACGTTCTGAAACTTATAAAGAAGGAAGAATTCCATTACATACTTTTCGTGCCGATATTGATTATCATTTAGCGGAAGCATTAACCAAAGTTGGCTTGATTGGTATCAAAGTGTGGATATTTGACAAAGAAGTTTACGGTAAACGCGATTTATCACCAAACTTCGGATTGAAAAATCAAAGACAAAAAAGCTTTAAAAAGCGTAGAAAATAAACTTTTAGAAGGATTAAATCATGTTACAACCAAAAAAAGTAAAATTTAGAAAGCAGCAGAAGGGTAGAATGAAAGGAAACGCCCAAAGAGGAAATAAACTTTCATTTGGTTCTTTTGGAATAAAGGCGCTAGAAAGTACCTGGATTACTGCAAGACAGATTGAGGCTGCTCGTCAGGCAGTAACAAGATATATGAAAAGGGAAGGACAGATATGGATTCGTATTTTTCCCGATAAACCGGTTACTAAAAAGCCTGCTGAGGTGAGGATGGGTAAAGGTAAAGGGGCACCGGAATTATGGGTGTCAAGAGTAACTCCCGGAAGAATACTTTTTGAAGCAGAAGGTGTACCTTATGAGGTTGCAAAAGAAGCTTTGCGTTTAGCAGCTCAAAAATTACCAATAGCAACAAAGTTTGTTGTAAGACATGATTATGAGGAAACTTTAACTGTTGAATAATGAAAAATTCAGAAATAAGAGAGTTATCTGATAAAGAACTCAAAGATAAAATTGAGGATGAAAAAGCGCATCTTGTTCGCTTAAAATTGAACCATGCAGTTTCACCCTTAGACAATCCAAACAAGTTAAGAGAATCTAGACGTTTGGTTGCGCGTTTAAATACCGAATTAAGAAAAAGAGAATTATCTGAAAATCAAGAATAGATTGAAATCATGGAAAAAAGAAATCTTAGGAAAGAACGTATCGGTTTGGTTGTCAGTAATAAAATGGATAAATCCATTATAGTGGTGGTAAACAGAAAAGTAAAACATCCTATTTATGGAAAATTCATCAATAAGTCGAAAAAATTCATGGCACATGATGAAAAAAACGACTGCAATATTGGTGATACTGTTAAAATAATGGAAACCAGACATCTTAGTAAAAGAAAGAGCTGGAGACTTGTAGAAATAATTGAAAGAGCTAAATAATTATGGTACAGCAAGAATCAAGATTAGCGGTTGCTGATAACAGTGGAGCAAAAGAGGTACTCTTAATCAGAGTTTTAGGAGGAACAGGTAAACGATATGCCAGCTTAGGCGATCAAGTTGTAGTTACTGTAAAAAGTGCTATTCCTTCCGGAGAGATGAAAAAAGGTACAGTTACAAGAGCTGTAGTTGTTCGCACCAAAAAAGAAGTACGTCGTCAAGACGGTTCATATATTCGCTTTGATGACAATGCAGTGGTATTATTAAATAATGCCGGTGAAATGAGAGGTACTCGTATTTTTGGTCCTGTTGCTCGTGAACTACGAACAACAAATATGAAAATTATATCATTAGCACCGGAAGTGCTTTAATTGAAAAAAAATAAGGCAATGCAAAAGAAAGTACATATTAAGAAAGGCGACACGGTATATGTAAATGCCGGTGACTATAAAGGACAAAAAGGCAGAGTGCTGGATGTTGACCGGAAATCTTACCGTGCAATTGTTGAAGGCGTTAATATGGTTTCGCGCCATACCAAACCCAATAGTGCATATCCGGAAGGTGGTATTATAAAAAAGGAAGCACCAATTCATATTTCAAATCTAATGTTAATTGATCCGTCAACCGGTGAGCCTACAAGAATTGGACGAAGATTGAATGATAATAATAAATTAGTGAGATACGCTAAAAAATCAAAAGAGGAGATTAAGTAATGGACTTCACGCCAAATCTTAAAAAGAAATATACAGAAGAAATTATACCAAACCTACAGAAAGAGTTTGGATATAAAAGCATTATGCAGGTACCAAAACTTGAAAAAATAGTTATTAATCAAGGTGTAGGTAAAGCAGTGGCAGATAAGAAGTTGTTAGATATTGCCGTTAAAGAGGTTACGGATATTGCCGGACAAAAAGCAATAACTACCTTGTCAAAAAAGGATATCTCAAACTTTAAATTGCGTAAAAAAATGCCAATTGGTGTAAAAGTTACTTTACGCAAAAATCGAATGTATGAATTTTTAGAACGTTTGATTTCTGTTTCAATTCCGAGAATACGTGATTTTCGTGGTATTGGTGACAAATTTGACGGAAAAGGTAACTACACTCTGGGTATTCAAGAACAGATTATTTTTCCTGAAATAAATATTGATCAGGTGAGTCAAATTTTAGGAATGAACATTACTTTTGTTACCACTGCCAAAACAGATGAGGAAGGTTATGCTTTATTAAAAGAATTTGGATTACCATTTAAAAATATAAATAAGAAATAGCTATGGCTAAAGAATCAATGAAGGCTCGTGAAGTCAAAAGACAAAAGTTAGTTGATAAATATGCTGAAAAGAGAGCCAAATTAAAAGCAGAAGGTGATTATGTTGCATTACAAAAATTACCCAAAAATGCTTCACCGGTTCGTTTACACAACAGGTGCAAATTAACCGGAAGACCTAAAGGCTATATGAGACAATTTGGTATCAGCCGTATCACATTCCGTGAGATGGCATCCTCCGGATTAATTCCCGGTATTAAAAAAGCAAGTTGGTAAATTATTAAATAAAGAACAATGACAGATCCTGTTGCAGATTATCTGAACCGAATTAGAAATGCGGTGATGGCGAGGCACAAAGTGGTTGAAATACCTGCCTCGAATATGAAGAAAGAAATTACGAAAATCCTACATGATAAAGGATATATTTTAAGTTATAAATTCGTGGATGATGGACCCCAAGGTACAATTAAAATTGCTTTGAAGTATCATCCTAAGAGCAAATTACCTGCAATAAAAAATATAGAACGGGTAAGTAAACCCGGTTTAAGAAAATATACAGGTGCTAATGAGTTACCACGTGTTTTGAATGGTTTAGGAATTGCTATCCTTTCTACTTCCAAAGGTGTTATTACCGATAAGGAAGCAAGAAATTTGAATGTGGGTGGCGAAGTATTGTGTTACGTTTATTAATTTGTTAAGGAATGTCACGGATAGGAAAATTACCAATAGATCTACCGAAAGGTGTTACAGTTAATATTTCAAAAGGAAACTTAGTAACTGTAAAAGGCCCCATGGGCGAACTTACCCAACAGGTAGATCCGGATATTATCATCAAGCTTGAGGATAATAAGATTGTCTTGGAACGACCAACTGAGCAGAAACGTCATAAATCTATGCATGGTTTATATCGCTCTTTGCTTAACAATATGGTTGAAGGAGTTTCAAAAGGATTTGAAATTAAACAAGAACTTGTTGGGGTTGGATATAGAGCAACCTCAAATGGTCAGATATTAGAACTTGCACTAGGATATTCTCATGCTATATTTTTAGAAATTCCTAAGGAAGTAAAAGTGGAGGCAGTTACTGAGAAAAGAGCAAATCCTATAATTACTTTAAAAAGTGCTGATAAGCAGCTTATTGGGCAAGTTGCTGCAAAAATTCGTTCATTTAGAAAACCGGAACCTTATAAAGGTAAAGGTATTAAATTCGTTGGTGAACAACTTAGAAGAAAGGCTGGTAAAGCTGCGGCTAGTTAATAAATAGTAAAATTTTGCATTATGGCTTTAGTTAAGCAGGAAAGAAGATTAAAAATTAAAAGAAGAATCCGGAAAAAAGTTTTCGGTACGCAAGATAAACCACGAATGAGTGTCTATCGTAGTAACAAAAATATTTTTGTTCAATTGGTTGATGATGTGAACCAAAAAACTTTGGTAGCAGCTTCATCTTTAGAAAAGGATATAGCCGAAAAGAAAGACATTACCAAAATTCTGCAAGCAGAACTTGTTGGTAAATTAATTGCTGAAAAAGCGGTTAAAGCAGGTATCAAAAATGTGGTTTTCGATAGAAACGGTTATTTATATCATGGTCGTGTTAGAAAAATTGCTGATGCAGCCAGAGAAAACGGATTAAAAATATAAGAGAAATGTCTACAAGTATAAGAAAAGTTAGAACAAGTGATTTAGAACTTAAAGATAGATTAGTTGCTATCAAGAGAGTTACCAAAGTAACCAAAGGTGGACGTACTTTCAGTTTTTCTGCTATAGTAGTTGTTGGTGATGAAAATGGTATTGTAGGATATGGTTTAGGTAAAGCAAATGAGGTTACCACTGCTATATCAAAAGGTATCGAAGATGCTAAGAAAAATTTGGTGAAAGTACCTATTTTCAATGGCACGATTCCTCACGAACAATCTGCTAAATATAGTGGAGCAAGAGTATTTATTAAACCTGCATCTCATGGTACCGGTGTAAAAGCTGGTGGTGCTATGCGTGCTGTTTTGGAGAGTGTTGGTGTAACTGATGTGTTGGCCAAATCTAAGGGTTCCTCTAATCCACATAATTTGGTAAAGGCTACTATGGCTGCATTGCTGGAATTACGTGATGCTTATACTGTTGCACAGCATCGTGGTGTTTCTCTTAAAAAAGTATTTAACGGATAATATCTAATAAAATGGCAAAGCTGAGGATTAAACAAGTTAGAAGCAAAATAGGCAGCACAAAAAGACAAAAGTTAACGTTAGAAGCCTTGGGCTTGCGTAAAGTCGATGCTGTTGTTGAACATGAAGATACAGCACAAATCATTGGTATGATTAGAAAAGTCGACCATTTAGTAACTGTTGAAAAAATATAATATTTTAAATTGTAAAATACAATGGATTTAAGTAATTTAAAACCGGCAGAAGGCTCTGTAAAAAAACGCAAAAGAATTGGACGTGGTGAAGGTTCAGGGAAAGGTGGAACTTCAACTAGAGGGCATAAAGGGCAAAAATCCAGATCGGGTTACTCAAAAAAGATTGGCTTTGAAGGCGGACAAATGCCTTTACAGAGACGAGTTCCTAAATTTGGTTTTAAAAATATTAACAGAGTAGAATATAAAGCGATTAACCTTTCTGATTTGCAGGCACTTTCTGAAAAGAAAGGCTTAGATATTATAGATATTCAAGCTTTGATTGATGCAGGTTTAGCCAAAAAGCGAGACCTTGTCAAAGTTTTGGGTAAAGGCAAATTAGATAAAAAGTTAGAGGTTAAAGCGCATGCATTTTCAAAATCTGCTATTGCTGCTATTGAAGCAGCAAAAGGTACAGCTGTAAAATTATAAGTCGATGAAAGGACTGATTGAAACATTAAAGAATATTTGGAGAATTGAAGACCTTAGAACCAGGATTCTTACAACCTTAGGTTTTTTGTTAATTTATCGTTTGGGTGCACATGTTGTACTTCCGGGAATTGACCCTTTAATGCTTGAGAATTTAAAAGCTCAATCAGAACAAGGAATTCTTGGTTTATTAAACATGTTCTCGGGAGGTGCTTTTGCTAATGCATCTATTTTTGCATTAGGAATTATGCCCTACATCTCTGCATCTATTATTATTCAATTGCTGACAGTTGTTATTCCACAACTGGAGACTCTCAAGAAAGAAGGGGCTGCTGGTCAGAGAAAGATCACCCAGTACACCCGTTACGGTACCATTGGGTTGAGTATTATCCAAGGTACATTTATTGCCACAGGTCTGCAGAGTATGGTCGGTCCAGGAGGTGAACCAATTGTTCTTAATCCCGGTACCCCATTCATTCTTATGACTATGCTTACCCTGACCGCTGGTACTTCGTTTATGATGTGGCTCGGCGAGCAGATGACAGAGCGTGGCATAGGAAACGGAATATCTTTAATAATATTTGCTGGTATCGTTTCAAGGGGACCTGCTGCACTTGTTAACTCCTTTCAACTAATAAAGGCTGGCGAAATAGCACTGTTTTTTGTTCCTGTCATTATTGGCTTCATGGTTTTTGTTGTTGGTATTATCGTTTTTTTCGAAACCGCCCAGCGTCGTATTCCTATTC
>JAKIUH010000107.1 GCA_021647685.1 Bacteroidales bacterium | reverse complement strand
ATGGCTAATGCTTTGGTGCTAAAAGATTTCTATGAATTTGGAAGACACCTTGTTGGTATCTGAGAAATTTTAGAAAATCTTTGAGTGCTGAATGATTAGTCATTTTCAAAGTTTACAATCGCTCAATCTAGTGTCATGTCAAGCATATTTTAGTCATACCAAGTTTCGTTCTTTTTGCATAGAACTTTGTTAAAAATTTTGACCATAACTACTGCTATGCTAAAAATTTTTGCCTTGTTCTATACAAAAATAACTTCAACTTATACGACACAATATACTTGACATGACACTAGAGGATTATTCAATTTCTTCAAAGTCAGTATATTCACCAAAATCTTTATCAATTTTTTTCGATTTATTTTTGTTGATATGAATACTAACTTCTCCTTCTCTATTTATTTTTTCTTGAGTTTGCGTACGTTTATAAATTTCTTGTTCAAATTTTTTTCCAAGAAAAGGTAAAAATAAACGAAAAGCGGTTTTGAATATATAATATACCAGTACTGATATAAGTATTATTTTTAATAAAACGCCCATAAATATTAATTTTAAAATAATTTTTCAAGATATTAAACAAATATACGCTATTTATCATATAATTTAGCAGCCGAAAATATCAATATTCTGGATTTTATAAAAAAAACATTTATAATTATTAATCTATTTATCTTATATACAAATATTTAGCACTTATATTCAGAAAATCTGTTAAATAAAGTTAAAAAAATCAATAAACTCAAAAAACGTAGTGAAACATTTTGATGTAATAATAATAGGTAGCGGACCTGCCGGATATACAGCAGCCGTTAGAGCACTTGATTTTTCAAAAAACGTATGCATTATTGAAGCGAAAGATATCGGAGGAACAGGTGTAATGAATGGTGCATTAAGTTCAAAAACACTTTGGGAACTTTCACACGATTATTCGGTAGCAGCATCTATTGATCGTGGATTTCGGGCTTCCGGATTAATTGTTGACTTTCAAAAAGTAAGAAAAAGCACAATTGCAGCTGCCAAAACCAAACAATTGCAAATGCTTTCGCAAATTGAAACATTTTCGCGACAAAAATGTAAAAACGGCAGCCTAAGTATCAAATTTGGACAAGCCCGATTTTTAAACAAAAATGAAATTGAAATTTTATTTTCTAATGGCGAAAAAGAAAACTTATCGGCAGATTATTTTGTTATTGCAACAGGTTCAAAACCACGTAAATACCCCGGAATTGAAGTTGATCAGGAACGAATTTTTGATTCGGACGGTATTTTAAATCTAAAAAAATTCCCAGAACGTTTAATTATTATCGGTTCGGGAATTATCGGGACAGAGTTTGCTACTATATTTTCAAATTTTAAACAAACAGAAGTACATCTTTTAGACCGCGCACATCGAGTTATTCCTTTTGAAGATGACGATGTAAGTGATTTTGTGTCAAAAAATTTAGAAAACAACGGGGTAATTATTCATCATACGGCAAATTTACGAACGATAAAAAAGCATAAAGATTATTTGGAAGTTGTTTTGGACTATGCCGACGGGCACAGTAAAGTTTTGGAAGTTGATGCAGCATTAATTTCAATTGGCAGAGTTCCGAATACGGAAAACTTAGGTTTGGAAAATATCGGGGTTGTAACCAATGAACGAGGATTTTTGGAAATAGAAGATAATTGTTTGTTAAAAAACGGCAAAGGAATAAATAACATATATGCGGCAGGAGATGTTACCGGTTATGCACAATTGGTAAGTGTAGCCGAACTTCAGGGCAGGTATGCCTCCAAAGCAATGATTAATAAAAATCAATATCCTTTGGATTATTCAAATATGTCCACACTTATGTTTTTTAAGCCCGAAGTAGCAGCAGTTGGTATGAATGAAAAGCAAGCACAAAAAGCAGGGATTGCATACAAAGCGGCTTATTACTCAAATGAATTAGTTAGCAGAGCAATTGCCATGAGAAATACTAAGGGTTTTGTAAAAATTATTGTAAGCGATGATAAGGAAGAAAAAATATTGGGTATGCGTGCTGCCGGACCGCAAGCCTCTGCATTTATTGTTTCCATAGCACATTTAATTAATCAAGGCAATAGTTTAAATGATGTAATGAGGGTAGTCCATCCACACCCGAGTATTACCGAAGGGATTCAGGAATGTTTACGAATTTTGCAAAATAAATCGGTATTTAAGGCTAAGTCGTTTCCTGAGTTGATTCGAGTTTGGAGTTGGAAACCTTAGATTTTTTACCGGAACGGATGGGTAATGTAAATTTAAATACCGAGCCTTTACCTACAACACTCTCAATATCAAAGTGCCCATTATTTCGCTTAATAAACTGTACGCATATAGACAATCCTAAACCGGAACCTTTTTCACTTTCGGTACCGGGAGTGGTAAATAAATTATATTCATCAAGCAATAAAGGTATGGTTTCTTTTTTTATTCCTACACCGGTATCTTTCACCGAAATTTCTACTTTATCGTCCGTTATTTTTTGTCCGTATATGGTAATTTTTCCACCTACCGGTGTAAATTTAATAGCATTAGCAATTAAGTTACGAATTACAATACTTATCATTTCAGGGTCGGCATAAACACTGATTTTTGGGGTAAGTTCAGAACTTAATATAATATTTTTTCCTACGGCGGCATTTTGTAAGATACTAAGGTTTTCATCGATTAGTTCATTGATAATAAATTCTTTTTGCAAAGGGTCGTTATCTTTTAACCAATTTGCTCCCCAGTTCAATAAATTTTCGGATAAAAAGCTAATGGACACAATACTTTTTAAAATCATTCCCATTATTCTAGAAAGTTCATCATTTTCTTGAACATAATCTTTTTCGATTAAAAACTCCAAAATAGATTTTACCGAGCCTAAAGGACTTCTTAAATCGTGACCAATAATGGAAAACACTTTTGTTTGTACGGCTGTTAGCTTTTCTAATTCTGACAAAATTTTTTGTTGTTCGGTAACATCGTCCTTTACTGCAACAAAGTGTATGATTTGCCCTTTATCATCTTTAACCGAAGATATCGAAGCATATTCGGTAAATGTTTTCCCATCTTTGCGTTTATTAACAAATTCACCACGCCACTCTTTACCTGATAATATAGTATTCCATAATTCTTTATAAAACGCTTCACTTTTTTTACCGGAACTAAGTATTCTGGGATTTTCTCCTTTTACTTCCTCAAAAGTATAACCGGTGGTTTCAACAAATTTTGGGTTTACGTATTCAATATTACCTTTTGCATCCGTAATTACAATAGTACTTGAACTTTGTTCTATCGCTTTTTTTAGTAATATAACATTATTTAAGGTATCAGTAAGTTCCTTTTTTTGCTTGATTAAAACATCTCGTTGTTTTACTATTTGGCTTTGTTTTTTTTCAATAAGTTCTTTAGAAGTTTTCAGGTCTCTATTAATTTTCGACTTTTGCTTTATTTGATAAAAAAGGATAAAAGCAAAAAGTATAAAAAACAGACTCACAGCAATGAAAACGTTCCGAAGTAAAATTTCACGATGGATTTCGGCTGCCTTTTTAATATCTTCTTCTTTTCGTTCAAATTCATAAATAAGGCTTAATTTTTCTAATTTTTTCATACTGGCAAAATCAGCAACTTTTTTTGCAAAATCTGTATTAAACATATTTTTATGCAATTGTTCATACGTTTCTTTTGCCAAATAAGCTTCTTTAAATTGTCCGGTTTCAAAATAAGCTTTTGCGATTTTTTTATTTGCCTCTGCAAGCAAACTGCTTCGTTGTAATTCTTCGGCTCTGTTTATAGCCTCCTTAAAATGCATTATAGCCGTTTTATAATCTTTATGCAAAGCATAAAACGTTCCAAAATTTAAAGCATTACGAGCTAATACATATTTTGAATTATTTTGCAAAGCCAGTTGTTTAGCATTACTTAAAAAACGATTAGCTTTCTCGTATTTACCTTTTTTTAAATAACATAAACCCAAGAAGTTATATACTTCAGGCAGTTGTTTTTTTATACTGTTTTTATCATAAATTGACATTGCTTTTAAGCTATATTCAATAGCTCTATCAAAATCTGCTTTTTTTAAAAAAAGATCGGCTAAACGAAAATAGGTATGTGCAACATATATTTCATTATTTAACTTTTTTCTGATTTCTAATGCATCATTCAGGTATTTCTCAGCATAGATATAATCACCGGTTTCGCTAAATATTAAACCCAGATTTACATAGGTAAAGGCTTTCAGTTCTAATTTTGAAGAATCGGAAATTGCATTTAGTGCTTTGGTGAAACATTCAAAAGCTAAGTCATATTTACCCAATTTTTTATAAAGCCTGCCTATGAAATTATGAACATTAATAATTCCCACCGTATCTTCAATTTTTTCTCTTATTTTTAATGATTTATTAAAATAAATTAAGGCATTGTCATAATCAAACATGTTTTCAAGTGAGATACCTATTCTACCATAAAAAACACCCTCAAGTTCAGGGTATTTTTCTTTGTTCAAAACATTTAAAGCACTTTGATAGTTTTTTGAAGATTCAGAGTAATTACCGTCAAAGGCATATAATCTTGCCAAATAATAATGGGCAAGCATCATTTCTAAGCTGTCATTTCGTAAAGTTGCTTTTGTTAGTTCATCATTAATTTTTGCAAACAAATTAATACCGGATAAACTGGTTCCAAGGGTTTGCTTATCAATAAAGCGAACAATTTGTGGAGCAGTCAATACAGTGTCGGGTAAAGAGAGAATTTCATACTTACTTTGTGCGTAAGAAAAACTTCCAACACATAAAATTATAAATAAAAGTATTTTCTTTTTAAACATATTCTATTTTACAATAAGCTCCTCAAATAAAAGAATAAAAGTAGTACCCGAATTTTTATCTTTGGCTTCTTCACGTGTTAAACTTCTCACAGTAATTGTGCCATTCATTATTTTAACCAAACCTTTAACTAATGATAGACCTAATCCTGTACCTGAATAAAGACGGCTTATATCTTTATTGTTTTTTCTAAACTGATCAAATACAGCTTCAATATCAGTACTAGAAATACCTTTTCCACTATCTTTTACCATAATTTCAAGTTGGCCATTATCGTTTTCTTTGTATCCAAAATCAATAAAACCCGTATCGGTATATTTAACGGCATTATCCAGTAAATGATACATTACTTGCCACAGCCGATTGTAATCCGTAAATACAATTAAATCATCATTTTCAGGCATACTCACTTTTAAGGATACAAAAAATTTATTTTTTTCTTTAATTTTTTTGATAAAAACATTGTTTAAAGCATTAAACATATTCTTTAAACGAAATTTTACTTTTTTTAATTTTAAACTTTCTGTTTGAATGTTTGCAAGATCTATAATATTATCAATTAAGCTCAATAAACTTTCGGTATTCTTAAAAATTATCTCTTTGTAATTAGCATTTCTGTGATCCTCCGGGTCAATATTTAAAAGCAAAGCCGCAAAACCTGCAATTGCATTCATTGGAGTACGAATCTCATGCGAAACATTGCGCAAAAAAGCAGTTTTTATTTCGTCTGCATCCTTTGCTTTCTCAGCAGCCTTTTGAAGTTCAACGGTACGTTCTGAAATTATATGTTCTAAATTATTTTTATGATAAATTAACTTGTCATGCTGTTCTTCAATAATTTTATTTTTTGTTTCAAGCTGCTGATGAACTTGTTTTAAAATTTCATTTTGCTTTTTTATTTTTTTGTTTTGTTTTAAAATATCTTCGTACTGCTGTTTTAAACGATTATTTTTTTCAACAATTAACTTTGATTGACTTTCTGCTAAGGACTCTAGTTTTTTACTCTCTTCTTTCATCAGTTGCTCTTTTTCAGAAAGTGCTTTTTGTTCGTTAATCGCAGCTAGTCGCATTTGTTCCTTTAAAAAATTAATTTTATAACCTATTGATAAGGAAAGCAGTGTAAGTTCAAAAACGGAACCAATCAGCATTCCGTTTGAACTGATAATGGTAGTCGGGAAAATATCCAGTCCCTGTAAAACCTGTATGGATGTACCTACAAAATAAAACATCCATGCAGATAAAAAAATACCCGCCGGTTTATTTCCTCCCCGAAGAATAACTACTGAAACAAAAATGGTAAAAAGTATGATTAAAAATCCTATAATATTTAACAACTGAACTGCAAACAAGTGATAACCGGATAAGTCAATAAGTCCAATTAAAACTAAAAGACTTATTGATATTAACATGCCAAAATGCAAAGGTTTGGAGTGGTGCTTAGTATCTAAAAATTTAATTGTAAATAAACACGAAAATATAAAGCCAAAACTCATTATTGTAATAAAGTAATGATTTACCCATAGCTGATTTGTCCATATATATTTATTTCCAATTCCTGACAGATACAGAAAATTTACAAAAGTAGCTGAAAGATGCAGTAAATAATAAAAATAAGTTCTATCGGAGGAACTAAATAAAAGAAATAAATTATAAATAAAAATCATTAATAAAATTCCGGCATAAATACCATTAATGGTGAAATTATTTCTTTTGGTAATAATTTGGTCTTTTGTTAATAAACTTAAATTAACAAACAATCGCGTATTTGTTTTTATTTTTAAATAATAAGCACTTACATCAGGCACTAGGCGAAATAAAAATTCACCACCCTGTTCTCCTAAAGGAATTTTATGCATAGTCCCACTTAAAATACTGTCAATATGACCATCTTTATACACAGTATAAAACACAATAGTATTTAATATTCGAGGACGAACATCGAGGTATAAATCGTATGAAATATTTTTTACGGGTTCTATTTTACACCAAATTACTGATTTGGTAAATGCAAATGAAGGTATTTCAGTTTTAGCAGGTTCAAATTTTCTCGAAATTTCAGGAGATAAAATTTTTTGAATACTGTACTTTCCCTCCTTATCTTCAAAAAAAGAAGTTTTAGGACGGTTTAAATCCACATACTGAGCAAAAAGCACTACATGATAAAGCAGGAAAAAAAAGAGTATATATAGTTTTTTAATAATCATAAATACCGAACACAATAATATTTGATAAATGAAACTTGAATGTCTTTTTCTTAATTTGATAGATTAATTTAATGCTAAGACTAATAATACGTTTAAATAGTTTCATGTGATTATTTTTAATTACTTTCATTTGCCTCATGAACCCGAAGGCTCAGCAAAGCTATACATTCACTTATATCAAGGCTTACACTTATTTAATCTGTTAAACAATCATGTCCCTGTGTTCACAAGCCGGCTAATAGATGTATCACTATAATTAAATCAGGTTAAATTTAATTAAATAAATCTAAAAAGAGCTTAATATCGAATAAAATTCTTTTTTAGAGATACAAATTAAATTTTTATTATTCTAATTTGCACACTAATTTTACACGCAAAAATCAGGACATTTTTTTAAAAAACATAAACATGAATGTATTAGTATTAGGTTCGGGCGGAAGAGAACATGCAATTGCATGGAAAATCAAACAAAGTAATTTGCTGGATAATTTATATATTGCACCCGGAAATGCAGGTACTTATCAGTTAGGTGCAAACATAGCTATATCGCCTGATGATTTTGATGCTGTTAAGAAAGTTGTTCTTGAAAACAATATAGAACTTGTGCTTGTTGGACCCGAAGCACCTTTGGTAAAAGGTATTTATGATTATTTTAAAAATGATAATGAACTAAATAAGGTAAAATTAGTAGGTCCATCAAAGCATGCAGCGCAATTAGAAGGCAGTAAAGAGTTTGCAAAAGATTTTATGCAAAAATACAATATCCCTACAGCAAAATATAAAAGTTTTACTCTGGAAAACTTGGAAGAAGCCTATACTTTTTTAGATAATTTACAAGCCCCTTATGTGCTAAAAGCCGATGGTATGTCAACGGGCAAAGGAGTAATTATTGAGAATGATTTAGCTAAAGCTAAAGTTCAGATTAAAGAAATGCTTGAAGGGCAATTTGGTGATGCAAGCCGGAAAGTGGTTGTTGAAGAATTTCTAAGTGGAATAGAGCTTTCGGTATTTGTTTTAACCGATGGTGAAAATTATGTTTTACTGCCCGAAGCAAAAGACTACAAACGCATTGGCGAAGGAGATACCGGACCGAATACCGGAGGCATGGGAGCAATTTCTCCGGTGCCTTTTGCAAATAAACAATTTTTACAAATAGTTGAAGAAAAAATAATTAAACCAACTATTGAGGGAATAAAAAGTGAAAATATTGACTACAAAGGTTTTATTTTCTTCGGTTTAATGAATAAAAACGGAGCACCTTATGTTATAGAGTATAATGTGCGCATGGGCGACCCTGAAACAGAAGTTGTTATGCCACGCATAAAATCAGATTTGTTGGACTTATTAATAGCCACTGCTGACAACAACTTATCAAACAAAACTATTGAAATAGATAAACGTACCGCAAGCACGATAATGTTAGTTTCCGAAGGATATCCCGGAAGCTATGAAAAAAGTAAGCAAATAAGTATTGACGAAAATTTACCGGAAAATACCCTACTTTTTCACGCAGGGACAAAATCAGTAAACAATCATTTACTTACTAATGGTGGTAGGGTTATTGCGGTAAGTGCTTATGGTGAAAATATAAAAATGGCACTTAAAAAATCCTATCAAGCTGCCGAAAAAATTAACTTTAAAGGTAAAAATTACCGGAAAGATATTGGATTTGATTTATAAATAAGTATGTAAGATTGGCTTATTAACCTTTTTTAACAATAATGTTTAAACTACTTAAAAGCTACCAGCCCGCAAATCTATTGTTGATTATTTTTATAACAATAGCTTTATTTTTAAAATATTTTCTTGATGCGGGAACGGGTCTTGATACGAATACTGAAACATACTCCATCTATAAATGGGTGATTATTTTTTTTAACTACATAGACTCGCCACTCACAAACAAAATAATAACATTTATTTTAATTCTTTTTGAAGCATTATTCTTTACCATAATTAGCAATCATTATAATTTGATAGGGAAACGTTCCTATTTGCCCATGCTTATCTATTTATTAATTATTTTAAATTCGATTGGAGCACTCGAAATAAGTGCAACACTCTTTGCCAATATTTTATTTTTAGGGGCATGGGTGATGGTGAAAAAAGCAGGAGGTAAAAAACATGCATTATCAAATTATTTTAATGCCTCTATTTTAATTGGCATCGCTTCGATATTTTACTTTAATTATATTTATTTGCTCATAATTTTATGGATTAATTTACTTATTATTCGCGGAGCAAGAGTTAGAGAATTTATACTTTCTATTTTAGGAGCTGCCACAGTATGGTATTTTGTTTTTTTCTTTTTTTATCTAAATAATCTATCATTTTTAGGCTTTACTCAAAAATTTCAAGCCAATACAGGATTAAATGATTTTTCGGTTTTAAGTTTAAGTGTAAAAATCATTCGCCTATATATCATCGCTCTTTTTGCCCTATCAATTCTTTCTTTATTTAAATACTTTAATAATCTTAAAATTGATATTCGTAACAACTTTAAACTTCTTTTTACTCTTTTTGTTCTTGGTCTCTTACTTGTTGTATTAACAAACTCATCATTCGAAATGGTTCATTTGATTGCGATACCTATTTCTTTATTTATTTCAAACTACCTGATTTCTATAAAAAAAGAATTTTGGAGCAATATTTTTCTTGGCGGACTTATCCTGCTAACTGTTTTTAACATTTATTTTGGTTTTTTGCTTAACTAATCCTTTGTGTTATCCAATTTAGTACATCATTATAAACTTCATCTTTATTTATTTCATTAAGTATTTCATGGCGGGCATCAGGATAAAGTTTCATTTCCACATCATTTAAACCTGCTTTATTCATTTTTTCATATACTTCTTTTACACCTTTTCCGTTTTCACTAACAGGGTCTTTATCACCCGAAATCAACAATACAGGTAAATCTTTACGCATTTTTTTTATCGCCTGATTTTGATTCACATAAAGTAAACCGCCCAACATATCCTTATAAAACCCTGCAGTAAAAACAGTGCCACAATAGGGGTCGTTTACGTATTTATCTACCTGCTCATTGTCGCGGCTCAGCCAATCAAAATCTGTACGGTTTGGTTTAAACTGTTTGTTATACGCACCAAAAGAAAGCGATGTCATTAAAGGTGTTTGGCTTTTTTTACCTGAAACTGCTGCAATTAAATTGCTAAGCAGCTTACCTATCTGCCCCAACATTCCGGGGTCTCCGGCTGTTCCCGAAAGTATTAAACCGTTTATTTTTGAAGCATCTTCAATGGCATAAAATCTTGACAAAAAAGACCCCATGCTATGCCCTAACAAAAATACCGGTTTATCCGGAAATTCAGATTTAATTTTATCGGTAAGCACACGCATATCATCTACTACTTTTTCAAAACCTTTTTCATCGGCAAAATAGCCTAAGTTTTCAATACTTCCCGCAGTTTTTCCGTGCCCGCGATGATCGTTTGCATAAACTGCAAAGCCATGCTTATTTAAAAAACTTGCAAAATCGTCATAACGTTTGGCATGCTCTGCCATACCGTGTGCTATTTGCAAACATGCTTTTACATCGGCAGGGTTATCAGGTAAGCATTCATATACATGAATTTGAGTTTCATCACTCGCTTTTAATTTATATTCTGATTTGTTCATTATAAATATTGGTTTTAAATGTTAATCATAGATTAAGGAATTAAAAAAAATCCTGAATTGAGTACCAATTCAGGATAAAGTTACAAGTTTTTACTAAATAATCATAATTTTACCAAACCTTTGGTGATTTATAATAATTTATTTCCATAATTTTAAACCGTTTGTCAAATGTTTTAAGTCGTTCTCTGTACTCCTCCCACGATTTATCTTCAAGCTTTGACCAGCCTAATTCGGCATATCCCGGTAAACGGGGAAAAACCATAAATTCTATATCGTCCATATCCAATATAGTTTCTGTCCAAAGCGGTGCTTCAATGCCCAAAATATCTTTTTTGCCAATTCCTTGTACATAAGTAGCCGGATTCCAATCATAGGCTTTATCTACTTCTACATAACCTGCCCAATGCAAACCTAAGGGACACAAAGAATCGTATTGCATATCCATGTATATTCTCGTAGCCAGCGACAT
>JAKIUH010000106.1 GCA_021647685.1 Bacteroidales bacterium | reverse complement strand
TCTTGTGCATCTTCATAAAGTTTTTTGTCTTCTTTGCCCTTTTTTGGATGTTCAAAAAGTGCCGGATATTTACCTGTTATATCCCAGGCATGGAAAAAGAATGTCCAATCAATAAATTTACTTATTTCTTTTAGTGAATAGTCTTCAAAAACTTTTGTTCCGGTAAATTGTGGTTTTTTTATATCTTTTTCTTGCCAGTTTATTTTAAACTTATGCTCTTTGGCAAATTCAAAACTTACCAATTTTGCAGTTTTTTCACTGTGTTTTTGACGTATTTGCTCATACTCTTCATTAATTTCATGAATGAAGCCATCTTTTACTTCTTTAGAAATTAAACTGGCACTCACCCCCACACTTTTTGATGCATCAATAACATGCACAATACCTCCGTCGTAATTTGGTGCAATTTTCACAGCGGTATGCAGTTTAGAAGTAGTAGCTCCACCAATCAGTAAAGGAATATTCATTCCGCGCCGTTTCATTTCTTTTGCTACATGTACCATTTCTTCCAAAGAAGGTGTAATTAAGCCGCTTAAACCTACCAAATCTACTTTTTCCTGCTCAGCAACTTCTAAAATTTTTTCGGCAGGAACCATTACCCCCAAATCAATTACCTCAAAATTATTGCATTGCATTACTACACCTACAATATTTTTACCAATATCATGCACATCGCCTTTTACGGTAGCCAGTAATACTTTACCTGCCGAACTGCTGTCCGAAGCCTGTAATTTCTCTTCTTCAATATAGGGTAAAAGCACCGCCACTGCTTTTTTCATTACGCGTGCACTTTTTACTACTTGCGGTAAAAACATTTTACCCGAACCAAATAAATCTCCCACTACATTCATACCGTCCATCAAAGGACCTTCAATCACTTCAAGGGCTAAACGATGATTTTTACGAGCTTCTTCCACATCTTCTTCTATAAAGTCTGTAATCCCTTTTATTAGAGCATGTTTTAAACTTTCATTAACCTGTTTTGTACGCCAATCGTCTTGTGTTTTTTGTGTTTTTCCTCCTTGCTGAACTGTTGCTGCATATTCAATTAATTTGTCGGCTGCATTAGGATGTCGGTTTAAGACAACATCTTCAACTAAGACCAATAAGTCTTTTGGTATTTCATCGTAAATTTGTAACATTCCGGCATTAACAATTCCCATATCCATACCTGCTTTTATGGCATGATACAAAAATACGGAGTGCATAGCCTCACGCACTACATTATTGCCTCTGAACGAAAATGATAAATTACTTACTCCACCGGAAACTTTAGCATAAGGCAGATTTTCTTTAATCCATTGTACGGTTTTTATAAAATCAAGTGCATAATTATTATGCTCAGGCATACCCGTAGCAATGGTTAAAATATTGGGGTCGAAAATAATATCTTCGGGCGGAAAATTTACTTTTTGAGTTAAAATATCGTATGAGCGTTTGCAAATTTCAATTCTTCGTTCATAAGTACTTGCTTGTCCTTGTTCATCAAAAGCCATAACAATGGTAGCAGCACCATATCGTTTAATTTTACGGGCATGTTCTATAAATACCTCTTCTCCTTCTTTTAAACTAATGGAATTAACAATGGCTTTTCCTTGTAAACATTTTAATCCGGCTTCAATTACCGACCATTTAGATGAGTCAATCATTATCGGAACTTTGGCAATATCCGGTTCACTCATTACCAGATTTAAAAACTTTACCATTTCTTTTTCGGCATCCAACATGGCATCATCCATGTTTACATCAATAATTTGAGCACCGTTTTCAACCTGTTGGCGTGCAATGCTTAAAGCTTCTTCGTATTTTTCTTCGCGAATCAGACGTGCAAATTTGCGCGAGCCGGCAACATTGGTACGTTCTCCGATATTTATAAAATTATTATTCGTATCAATGCTTAATGCTTCCAGTCCACTTAAACGGGTTTTGTGTTCATTGATTTTAACTTTGTGTGTATTAGCGTGTTGTGCAAGTTCTGCAATTTCTTTAATATGTGCCGGTGTAGTTCCACAGCATCCGCCTATAATGTTTACATACTGGTTATCCAAATAATCCTTTATCTGTAGGCTCATTTTTTGGGGCGATTCGTCATATTCGCCCAACTCGTTGGGTAAACCGGCATTGGGGTGTGCACTAATAAAAAAAGGTGATTTATGTGCTAATTCTTCAACATAAGGTCGTAAATCATGTGCTCCAAACGCACAATTCAAACCAATACTTAATAATTTTATATGCGAAACCGAATTTAAAAAGGCTTCCAATGTTTGCCCTGATAATGTTCTTCCGCTTTTATCAGTAATTGTACCCGAAACCATCACCGGAAAATCAAGTAAATTACGTTCCTCTAAAATTTGCTCAATTGCAAAAAGAGCGGCTTTGGCATTCAGGGTGTCAAAAATAGTTTCCACCATTAATATATCAGCTCCTCCGTCTAATAAACCCTTAATTTGCTCACTATAAGCTTGTACCAAATCATCAAAACTAACTGCACGAAAGCCCGGATCATTCACATCGGGCGACATGGAAGCAGTTTTATTAGTGGGTCCCATTGAACCGGCAACATATCTGGGTTTTGTAGGATTTTGACCGGTAAATTTATCGGCAGCTTCTTTAGCGATTTTTGCCGATTGAAAATTTATTTCATAAGCCAAATCTTCCATCTGATAATCTGCCAAGGAAATTGATGTTGCGTTAAAGGTATTGGTTTCGATAATATCCGCACCTGCATTCAAATATTCCTCATGTATTGCTTTTATAACATCGGGGCGCGTAATGGACAATAAATCGTTATTCCCTTTTAGTTCTACCGGATGATTTTTAAACCGTTCGGCACGAAAATCTTTTTCTGTTAGTTTGTAGTTTTGAATCATGGTGCCCATAGCGCCGTCCAAAACCAAAACTCTTTTTTCTAACTCATTAAAAATATTTGCTTTATTCATATTTGTTGTTGCGTTATTAGATAGTATATTTACTTTTTTATTTAATCTGCTGATTAACTCAAAGCATTAACAGCTATTCTACCCTGCATAATTCATTAATTTTATTGACCAGTTCTTTAAATTCTTTTTTATCGAATAGTCGTGTAAGAAAAACAATTTTTCCGTTTGGGTCAATTAAAACATTACGTGTAACACCGGAATTTGGATGTGCATATAAAGTATAAATTGCATCGTTTAAATCTAATGCCAGCGGATAAGTAATTTTCATTATTCCGGCAAACTTTTTAACTGCTTCTGGTTTTTCTTTACGGTCGATACCGATAAGAATTAAGCCTTTATCTTTATAGGCTTGCCAAATATCTTTTTCAATGTGCGGCATTTCTTTACGGCAAACGCCACACCAGCTTGCCGTAAATTGCAACATAATTGGTTTTCCTCTTAAATCAGAAAGTTTACCGGGTGAGGTTCCGTCAGTATAAACTATCTTAAAATCAGGAGCTTGCTGACCAATTTTCACAAAAAAACCACGTTCATCTACATAGGGATATTGCTCTTGTGCAAAAAGATAAATGTTTGTAAAAAACAAAATAAAAAGTAATATTTTCTTCATTGCTCTTATAAATTTTTGAGCTGCAAATTTAAGTGAAAATTAAGGCTTCTCCTAATCTTAATTTATAAACTAGACTGAAACACAAAGATTTAATAAATCAAATTGTAAATAATATTGCTCTATTTGTTAAAAAAAACTATTTTCGTATATATTTTCTTAAAAACTATAAGCCTTTAAGCTTTTTAAATATCAAATCGTAAAACTTACATATTAAACCCAAAACCAATGAACTATATTGAACTAAGCTGCCTGTTAACACCTTACAGTGCCGAAAGTGCTGAAATTATAATCGCTTATTTAAGTCAAAAAGGATTTGAAAGTTTTAGTGATGAAGAACCTTTTGTAAAGGCGTGGATAACAGAAGATTTATTTACCGGTGAACTGCAAAATTTCATAAAAAATATTCAGTTGGAAAATACGGAGCTGAGTTTTGAACATCGATTAATAAAAGAACAAAACTGGAACGAAACATGGGAAAAAAATTATTTTGAGCCTATCTTAATTGCTGATAAATGCATTGTTCGTAGTACATTTCATGAAAATACCCCCAAATTAAAGTACGAAATACTTATTGACCCCAAAATGTCATTTGGCACGGGGCATCATGAAACCACCTCTTTGATGATTGAAGAAATACTTGAACTGGATGTTCAGGGCAAAACAATCTTAGATATGGGCTGCGGTACCGGTATTTTGGCAATTTTAAGTGCCCAAAAAGGAGCAAAAGAAATATGTGCAATCGATATTGATAAATGGTCGTATAATAATACATTGGAAAACCTACAACTAAATTCAATTAAAAATGTGCATGTTGAACAAGGAGATAAAAGTAATATTGGTTCAAAATTTTTCAATATCATTTATGCAAATATTAATAAAAATGTATTATTGCATGATATTCCCGATTATGCAGCACACATACACCATGGAGGAAAATTATTATTAAGCGGTTTTTATGCACATTATTTTGAAGAAATAAATAAAATAGCGCAACAATCCGGTTTACAGTTAAGCAATAAACGAGAAAAAAATAATTGGATAATGTTAAGTTATATTAAAGGAAATTGATACAAAATTTTAAAAATATTACTTTTAGCCTGATTATTATCCTTATTTTTGTTGCATGTGGAAACAAACAAAGGGTTAAATCTGTAAATTTAGGGAATGGTGAAGCCAGTTGGTATGGACCGGGTTTTCATGGAAAAATTACTGCAAACGGCGAAAAGTACAATATGAATGATTTAACGGCAGCACACCCTTGGCTGCAATTCGGGAGTATTGTAAAAGTTATCAATCTAGATAATAATTTGGCGGTAAATGTTCGAATAAATGACCGTGGACCTTATCACAAAAACAGAGTGATTGATTTATCAAAAGCAGCAGCAAAAAAAATTAAATTGATAAAAACCGGAGTAGCACAAGTAAAAATTGAATTAGTAGGTTATCAACCGGTAAATTTTAAAGCATTACTTTTACATTATAAAAATCTTATAAATATCAATAAAAAATTAAAATGAGCAGCATTGAATTTAAACATCGATCCAATAACAGAAAAACATGGTTAGTTCCTTTAATAATCATTGCTTTACTGTATTTAAGCATTCCTATATTACTAATAAACAAAGGAAAAGACAGTTTTGAAAAAGCCGGTTTGGCAATAGAAAATAATTTGATACAAGCCGGAAATTATTATAATTCAGGCATTATTTTTACCGATTTAGCCGAAAATTTTCCGGGTTTTTCAGCATGGGCAAAAAAAACAGGTATCAACGGAAAAAATAAATTGATGAACATATATTCCGAGAAATGTAAAGAAATTCAAGACAAAAGCAAAGAAGAACAAAATAAATTTTGTGAAGAATGGAAAGTTTTTGCAAAAAAAACTTCGATAAAATTACCTGAATGTAAAGAAACTTGTAAATAAGCCGGCTTTTAAAATTTACTTCTTTTTCTATTTCAAATTATTTATCAAAACATTATTATTACTTTTTATCTATAATTCGCTAATTCTTTCTAAATTTGCACGTTTAAGAAAAAAATACTTTGTCTAATCTTTTGAGAAATGGCTAAAAAAGAGAATGAGTTTTTAAAAAAACTCAAAAGTAAATACCAACTGGTTGTATATAACGAAAAAAGCCTGCAAGAAACCTTTAGGTTCAGGTTTACACGTATGAATCTTTTTACTTATTTAGGTTCATTAATTTTAATCATAGCAGTATTGGTAAGTTTATTATTTGTATTTACACCCTTTGGTTTATTATTACCCAGCCAAAAAAACAGTGAATTATCCAGAGAATTGTTTCAAAATGCTATTTTATTAGACTCGTTAAAAAAAGAAATAAGAATAAGAGATCAATATTTTGAAAATATTCAAAATATTATGCTTGGGCGAAAAATTAATAATTATGATAATGTACAAGATACCAGTTACCGGCATGCACGTTTAGAATTTACGCGTTCAAAACACGATTCTATATTAAGGCAACAAATTGAAAAAGAAGAAAAACAAAACTTATCAGTAATTAAGAATAAAAAAACAGGAACCATTAATTTAAAAAATTTACATTTTTTTGTTCCGGTTAAAGGAATTGTAACCAATGGTTTTGACCCTGAAAATGAGCATATGGCTATTGATATAGTAGCGCAGCCAAACGAACCGGTTTTGGCAACACTTGAAGGAACCGTAACATTAGCCACATGGAGCTTAACCGAAGGCTATATTATTATTATTCAGCATAATTATAATATTGTATCGATATACAAACATAATTCATCCCTATTGAAAAAAGTCGGCGACCATGTTACCGCCGGAGAACCTATTGCTATTATCGGAAATACAGGAGAACTGAGTACCGGACCTCATTTGCATTTTGAGATTTGGTACAACGGCACACCAATTAATCCTGAAGATTATATTGCATTTTAATTATTTTTGGAAAGATAAAGCCGGAATGAAAGAAAAAGAGAAGAAAGGAATAGCCATATTGGGTTCAACGGGCTCTATCGGTACACAAGCCTTAGAGGTAATTGAAGCACACCCTGATAAATTTGAGGTAATTGCTTTAACGGCAGAAAATAATGTGGAACTGTTAATCCGTCAGGCAAAAAAATTTAAGCCGGACAGTGTAGTAATCGGTAACGAAAAGCATTATGAATTACTTAAAAATGCTCTATCGGATGATTTTGTAAAAGTTTATGCAGGAAAAGAAGCTGTTTCTCAAATTGTTGAACATTCGGCTGTAGATATTGTACTTACGGCAATGGTAGGTTATGCCGGACTATTACCTACGGTAAATGCGATAAAATCAAAAAAACGTATTGCACTTGCCAATAAAGAAACCTTAGTGGTTGCCGGAGAATTAATTAATCGTTTGAGCAAAGAATACAAAGCAGAAATCATTCCTGTAGATTCAGAGCATTCGGCTATTTTTCAATGCCTTGCCGGTGAATTACATAATCCGATTGAGAAAATTTATCTGACAGCCTCGGGAGGACCTTTTAGAACATTCAGCCTTGAAGAAATGCAACACATTAAATTGCATCAAGCACTAAATCATCCCACTTGGAATATGGGTGCTAAAATCACGATTGACTCGGCAAGTATGATGAATAAAGGTTTGGAAGCTATTGAAGCAAAATGGCTTTTTGATTTAAAACCCGAGCAAATTGATGTAATTATTCATCCGCAAAGCATCGTTCATTCAATTGTTCAGTTTGAAGACGGTTCAATGAAAGCTCAAATGGGTTTACCCGATATGAAATTACCCATTCAATATGCTTTATCGTTTCCCAATCGAATAAAATCAAAATTTAAGCGTTTTAATTTTTTAGATTATCCGAATTTAAATTTTGAGCAGGTAGATTCAAAAAAATTTCGTAATCTTGCAATATCTTTTGAAGTAATGAAACTGGGCGGAAATGCTGCTTGTATAATGAATGCGGCAAACGAAATTGCCGTAGAGGCTTTTTTAAACGAAAAAGCCGGATTTATGCAAATTCCGGAAATTATAGAAAAAACATTAGAAAAAATTGAATATTTAGCACATCCCAATTTGGATGATTATGTGTTTTTTGATAAAAAAGCACGTGAAATTGCTAAAACTTTTATTTAAAACAAAAAAAGATTAAAAAATAAATATGGATATATTAATTAAAGCAGGACAATTATTATTAAGTTTATCAATACTGATTATTTTTCATGAAGCAGGACATTTTGCTTTTGCAAAACTGTTTAAAACACGTGTAGAAAAGTTTTACCTGTTTTTTGATCCTTGGTTTTCTTTATTCAAAACCAAATGGGGCGAAACCGAATATGGAATAGGTTGGTTACCTCTTGGCGGGTATGTTAAAATATCGGGAATGATTGACGAGTCGATGGATAAAGAACAGTTGAAGCAGCCCCCTCAACCCTGGGAGTTTCGTTCAAAACCGGCATGGCAACGTTTGTTGATTATGCTTGGTGGCGTATTGGTAAACTTTATTTTGGCATTTGCCATTTATGTAATGATTTTATTTGTTTGGGGCGAAGAATATTTACCTGCCGAAAATGCTAAATACGGCATTGTTGTAGATTCCTTAGGACAAGAATTTGGCTTACAAAACGGAGATAAAATTTTATCGGTAAACGGTAAAAAAATAGATAATTTCAGAGGAATTGTTCCCGAATTGTTATTGAACGACCCTAAAACAATTCAAGTAGAACGAAACGGACAAAAAATGGACATTAACTTTACCGATGAAATGATTGGTAAAATAATTAAACATAAGGGTCCGTTTTTCACAGTACGTATTCCGTTTATAGCTTACGATTTTGTAAAAGATTCGCCTGCAAAAAAAGCAGGAATGCAAAAAAATGATAAAATTGTAGGTATAAACGGAGAAGAAACTTTGTATTTTGATCAATTTACCGATAAAATAGCCGCTTATAAAGATAAAGAAGTAAATATTACCGTACTGCGCAATGGTGAAAAAAAGGATTTATTCGTTCATGTTTCGGCCGAAGGAAAAATTGGGGTTTATCCTTTAGCTGACTTCGATGTACTTTTTAATATGAAAAAAGTTGATTATAGTTTGGCTCAGGCGATACCTGCAGGTATTAAAAAAGGATACAATGAAATAGGAAACTATTTGAAGCAATTTAAACTTATTTTTACCCCTGAAACAAAAGCCTATGAATCGGTTGGCGGATTTATAGCCATAGGCAATATTTTTCCGGCAGAGTGGGATTGGCAAGTATTTTGGTCAATGACTGCCTTATTGTCTATTATGCTGGCTGTAATTAATATTTTACCAATCCCTGCTTTGGACGGTGGACATGTGTTGTTTTTAATTTTTGAAATTGTTTCGGGCAGAAAGCCAAGCGATAAGTTTTTAGAATATGCACAAATTGTAGGAATGGTAATTTTGTTTTCTTTACTTATTTTTGCAAATGGAAATGATATTGTAAAATTGTTTAAATAGTTAATTTCATTAATTAAAGTTAAGTATTAAATAAGATATTGAATGCTCATTGATTATTTTGTATCTTGCTAAAATATTTGTAAATATTAAATTTTAAAGTTATGATAAATTCTGTATTATTAGGTTTTGTAGGTCCTTGGCAGGTAATCCTTGTTTTATTGGTAATTGTATTGCTTTTTGGAGGACGAAAAATTCCCGAATTAATGAAAGGAATCGGGCAAGGAATGAAAGAGTTTAAAAAAGCTACACAGGACGACGATGAACCGGAAGCCGAAAAAGTAGAAAAAAAGCTGGAAAAAGAATAGCTTGAAAAATCTGAATCTACGAATTATTTTTCAGTGAACTATTTTTTAACAAGCTAAAATTAATCTCTTTGCCGGATATTTAGCTTATTGTTGTGGGGTGAATTGTTAATAGAAAGTAAAATGTAATTAACACAACTTGCCGGCTGTTAAGCTATTTATGCCGTAACTTGGGATTTGAGTTTGATAGTAATGCTTTTAGGCTTATACGCATTATTTGCACTTTTGACTGCAATAGTGTATTAACTTTTTGTATTACGGATAATTACAAGAACAATGACTACTTTTTAGCAGTTCTAAATACGGATGGCTTGGAATTATCTCTTGTGGAGCATAAATGCGGGCTAAAGCAATACCAGAGCAAAATTGATTTTTAACCCTTTAAACCGTAAAATCATGAGAAAAATACACATTCTGTTTGTTCTTATGTCTTTTTTTGTATTCTTTTCGTGCAAAGAAGTATCAAATCAAGACCTTAAACCCAATGTAACCGGTAAAGCCGGAGAATTATTGTTGGTAATTGACGATAATAAATGGAATTCTGCAGTTGGCGACAGTCTCAAAGCGGTTTTTCAGGCAGAAGTACAAATTTTACCCCAAAGAGAGCCTTTATTTACCGTAGTAAATATACCCAATAAAGCATTTTCCAACTTATTTGAAACACACCGCAGTATCGTCCGCGTAAAAATATCACCCAAAGTTAAAAAAGAGTCCGTTATACTTAAAAGAGATGTTTGGGCAAAACCGCAAACAGTTTTTGAAATATCAGTACCTGATGATTCGACTTTTTTTCGTGTTTTTGCAAAAAATAAAAAGGCAATTGTTAATACTTTGCTAAAAGATGAACGTGCACGTTATTTACAATCGTTTATTAAGTTTGAAAACCAAGAAGTTTCACGTGTTTTAAAAGAACGCGGTGTGGCAATGCATATCCCGAAAGGCTATAATTTAGATGTAAATAAAGATGACTTTATGTGGATTTCGCATGAAACACCCATGATTAGTCAGGGAATTTTAATTGGTTTTATTGATTATAAAGATACTGCACAATTAGAAAAAAATAATTTGATTTATCAAATAGATTCTTTACTGAAAGAAAATGTACCCGGTGCTTTAAAAGGTTCTTATATGCAAATTGAAAAAAGAGCCGATGTTTTGCACAAAAAAATGCTTAGACAGGGGGTTTATACAGTTGAATTACGTGGTTTATGGCAATCCGAAGGCGATTATATGGGTGGTCCGTTTGTTGCGTTGGTGAGTGTAGATACTAAGCTTAACCGGCTGGTTTTGACTTTTGGCTATGTTTATGCCCCAAAATACGATAAACGCAACTATATGCGACAAGTTGAAACGATTTTATATTCTTTAAAGATTAAAAGATAGCGTTTCGAAATAATTTCTGAATTTGACAGTAGCAATTTGTCAAAACGTTCAAATGTCCTACCGGACGATTTGAAGTTTTTAAAGCTTTAACATCCAAGGGACTTCAAAACGTTTTTGTATAAAATAAGAACCATTTACCAATAGGAATTTGAGCCAATCATAAAAATAAATCACATAAAGTAAAAATCTGCGTTAACCAGTTTAATCCTAGAACAACTGACCCAATGGGAATAGAAATGAGCTCAAAAAATAAATTTTACGAAGCAGAAATCTGCGTAAATCCTATTAATCTGTGGATAAAAAAGATTTGTATCCCGCACCTATCTTTGGTGCTTGCTCGTGCGATTATTAATAATCATCAGGCTTTGCCCAATGCTGTTTCCTGTTTTCGTCAATGCAACACCCTAAAATTTTTCTTGAATAATTTGGTGTAATTCTTTTTGTTCATCGTCCATCTTTAGGAGTTTGGACTTTAGT
>JAKIUH010000105.1 GCA_021647685.1 Bacteroidales bacterium | reverse complement strand
TTATTTTTGTGTAGAACAAGGCAAAAATTTTTAGCATAGCAGTAGTTATGGTCAAAATTTTTAACAAAGTTCTACGCAAAAAGAACGAAACTTGGTATGACTAAAACATGCTTGACATGACACTAGTCATCGGATAAATTTGATAATTACAGTCACTAGTTATATCATTTATTTAACTTTAATTAATTGATCTTCCGATGACAACCTACAAGTTGATTTAACACTTGGGAATTTAAGGTATTTCTAATAACCCAATAAATAATTAACAAATTTTCAATATATTAAAAAGAAAGATTATGCGCAAAATATTATATATTATATTATTACTTATTATAAATCAATACCTTACAGCACAAACAAATTTAAGTGGCACTGTAATTAACAAAAATACAGGAGAAAAACTTCCGGGAGTAAACGTATATATCCCTGAACTGCAAAGAGGAACAATAACCGATGAGCACGGAGCTTATAGCATTGCACAACTTCCGAAAGGAAGGTTTAAAATACAGTTTTCATTTGTAGGTTATTCAAAAGTTATAAAAAATATTGTTATTGACGATAAGTCCATAACACTGAATATTAGCTTACAAGAAGAAAATATTTTAGCCGAAGAAATAGTTGTTTCGGGCGGTTCATACGCTACACAGCATGAAAATGCCATTAAAATTGAAAGTCTGAGTGCCGAAAAATTAAAAATGGCGAATTCTCCCTCTTTTATTGAAGCAATTGCCCAAACTCCGGGAGTGGATATGATCAGTAAAGGTGTAGGAATTGCGACTCCGGTAATTCGTGGCTTATCATTATCCAATATATTGATGCTGAATAATGGTGTACGTATGGAAAATTTTCAGTTTTCCGAAAATCATCCCTTTATGGTTAATGAATCAGGAGTGGACAGGGTTGAAATTGTTAAAGGTCCTGCCTCTTTACTCTATGGCTCGGATGCAATTGGTGGTGTTATCAATATTATTGATGAAAAAGCACCGGTTGCCGGCAAATTACAAGCCGATGCAAACATTAACTATTATTCAAATACACAAGGTATTAATACAAATTTAGGCATTAAATCGACTACGAAAAGTAATTGGTTTTGGATACTCCGCAGCGGAATCAAATCGCATAAAGATTATCATGAAGGAGGAGGACGGCAAGTACCCAATTCGCGTTTTAATACAGCATTTATAAAAGTTAATACGGGCGTAAATAAATTATACGGAAAATTTGCGCTGCGTTACAATTATGATCAAATGAAACTCGGATTGACAGTTCCTCCGGCTATTGAACTCACAAACAATAATTCTGCAAAAAATGAATTTTGGTATCAAGATTTAAGCAATCATTTCATCGCATCGAATAATACATTATTTATCAATGATAATAAATTGGAATTTAATGTGGCATTTCAGCAAAACAACAGAACATTAATGGGTTCTGAGCTTACACCGGTTTTTAAATTGGTGGATATGCAACTTAATACTTTGAATTATGAGTTAAAAGCCTATTTCGATTTGCCTGCTCAAATGCAGCTTATTGCCGGATTTCATGGGATGAATCAACAAAATACTAATGCTCAAGCACCTGACCATGTTTTGCCGGATTATACAATGAATGATGTTTCATTTTATTCATTAATAAAATACGGCAGTATGGATAAATTTAACTTGCAATTTGGTTTGCGTTATGATTTAAGGTTTATTAATGTTCCTGAACAACTGAAATCCGGCTCGCCCGATGAGCAGGATTATTTGCAATTATTAGAAACAAACTATGATAATTTAAACGGTTCATTAGGAGCTACATACCGAATAAATAAGCAGTTTCTGTTGCGTGCCAATATTGCCACAGCTTATCGTAGTCCGAATATTGCCGAACTAACACAGGACGGAATACACGGAAACAGATACGAACAAGGAAACAGAGATTTAATTCCTCAAAAAAGTATTGAGTATGATTTTAGTATGCATTATCATATGCGTCATTTCCTTTTTGATATTGCAAGCTTTTATAATCAAATTAACGATTACATATATCTCTCACCTACCAATGATACTACAAATGAAGGTGTGAAAATTTACCGCTACATGCAAAATAATGCACATATTTACGGTTTAGAAAGCGGAATTGCCTATCAGAATACATATCTTAGTTCAAAAATAAGCTATGCTTATCTGCGCGGAGTACAAGAAAATAATGAAAACTTACCCTTTATTCCGCAAAATAAAATTAATGGAAATATTGCTTTCCAAAAAACGGATTTATTATTTCTGAAAGAATTAAAACTTAATATTTCCGGCAATTATGCTTTTAAGCAAACAAATCCCGCGATGTTTGAAACAGAAACCGCAGCTTATTTTGTACTCAATTCATCTTTAGAAATTAAAATTCCGGTAAAAAAGCAACAGATTAATTTTAAATTTTTTGCCAATAATATTTTGGATAAAAAATATTTCGATCATTTGTCCACACTCAAAGATATTGCTTATTACAATACCGGAAGGAATGTGGGTTTAAGTTTATCTTATCAATTTGGTAATTAAATATTTTATCCTATTACAACAGGGTTCGTAGTTTTTTTGTATTTTAGAAGCCTAAATTGCATAGAATGAAATATACATTAGCTGTTCTCTTATTAATATTTTTTGAAATTAGTCAAGCACAAACAAAAGATAGTACAATTCAATCAAGCTCATTTGATGTCAATAGATTGACC
Organism: Bacteroidales bacterium; assembly: GCA_021647685.1. Classification (GTDB taxonomy): domain Bacteria; phylum Bacteroidota; class Bacteroidia; order Bacteroidales; family NBLH01; genus NBLH01. The sequence continues at coordinate 8,468 of JAKIUH010000105.1, read as the reverse complement.
ATTACCTCAGGAGCTTTTGTTTCAGGAGTAGTTAGCAAAGTGCGTTTTGGTAATAAACAACTGGGGATTGGTATAGATGTTAATTTAGAAGATGCTTTGGGTTTGAACAGCACAAATTTTGTTTTTCGCGGAGCTGCATTGTATCGTTTTGGTAAAACACGCAGACATGCCATAAAAGCAGCCTATTTTGCTTTTTTACGAACATCAAACAAAATTCTTGAAACGGAATTGGAATTTAATGACGATGTGTATCCGATAGGAACGGAAATACACAGTATATTGAATTTCACGATAATAAAGTTTGCATATGATTATTCTTTTTTTAAAGATGATAGAGTAAATATGGGCATAGGTGGCGGCTTTTACATTATGCCTGTAAAATTTGAATTAAGCATTGCAAATAACCAAAGTAACGAAATTGTTCATTTTACAGCACCACTACCCTATCTAAGCCTGCATACAGATTTTAAGATTGTTCCAAAATTGTATCTAAAACAAGGAATTGACCTTTTATATGTTCAACTTGGACATACTACCGGTGCAATTTTAGATATAAATATTCGAATGGAACATAATACTTGGAAACATTTTGGTTTTGGCGGAGGGCTGGATTTTTACAAAATAGCTATGCGCTCAGAAAGTTCAAAAAGTAATTTTGATTTTATCGGAAATATTGAGATGGGCTATACAGGGCTCCTTATTTTTGCAAAATATTATTTTTAACATTTAAGCATTTTATACCTGAAAACTATGAACAAACTATTTATTTTACTGATTACCATTGCTTCTTTTTTTTACGCATCAGCACAAGAAGAAGACAGTACGCAAAATACCGAAACAAGTTTCGATATCGGTATGGATATTTCTAATCGATACATTTGGCGCGGATTAACATTTAGTAACGCACCGGTAATTCAGCCTTATATGAGCTATACAGCTAAAGGACTAACTGTTGGAACATGGGCTTCTTATCCCTTTCTTGAAGATCAAAGTCAAGAAGTTGATATTTTTTTAAGTTACAATTATAAAATTTTTACTTTTACCCTAAACGATTATTATTTCCTTTTAAATCCTTTTGGCGGATACAGTGATTATTTTGATTGGGATAAAAACACAACGACTCATTATCTCGAAGGAATTTTTGAAATTTCAGAAATAAAAAATCTTCCTTTACGATTTTTAGCCGGTGTAATGCTGTTGGGAGCCGATGTAGATGTAAACAACAATCGGAATTTTTCTACTTATTTTGAATTTGCTTATAATTTTAAAATAAAAGAGTTGAATGCAGAAGTATTTGCAGGTTTTACTCCTTTTGAAGGATTTTATTCCGATGGATTTGATTTTACAAATATAGGCTTCAAAGCCTCAAAAGTAATTCCGGTAACACAAAAATTTTCTTTACCGCTATCGGCATCTTTTATAATCAATCCGGCAGCAAATAAAGTACTATTTTTAGCAACAATTTCGTTTTGAGTAAAAAAAATCTAATTTCCACATCTTTTATATGAGATTTTTAACTTTTTTTCTTGTAGTAAGTATCTTTTATTTGACAGCATGTCGCAATAATGGTTTTGATAATTCACCGGATATTGCTTTACAATTTTCTACCAATTCTGTAATATTTGATACGGTTTTTTCAGGTATCGGTTCAGCAACCCGAAGGTTTAAAGTATATAATCCTTCGGATAAAAAAATTCGTATTTCGGAAATACGTTTGGCAAAAGCCGAAAATTCAAAATACCGTTTAAATATTGACGGATTCTCCTCCTATGCTGCTACTAATGTTGAAATTGCCGGCAAAGACAGTATGTACCTGTTTGTTGAAGTTACCATAAATACGAATCAGGATATGCTTTTGGAACAAGACTCCATTATTTTTCTTACAAATGGTAATTACCAGGATATTAAACTCTTAGCTTGGGGACAAGATGTACATTTTATTAATGCGCAAATTATCGGAACGGAAAATTGGAACAAGGATAAACCCTATCTGATATACAATTCCATGTTGGTAGATACCAATCAGGTACTTACCCTTGAAGCCGGTACTCATCTGTATTTTCATCGCGGAAGCCGGATGTATGTAGCCGGCACACTTATTATAAACGGCACTCTTGATGAACCGGTAATTTTAGAAGGTGACCGTTTGGAGTATATGTATTTTGATGTACCCGGACAATGGAACGGAATTTGGCTGATGAATGGCAGTAAACACAACAATTTTAATTATGCCGAAATCAAAAATGCGGTAATTGGTATTCAAGCAGACACACTTGCCGATACAAATATCCCCACCTTAACCATTAGCAACTCAAAAATAGAACATCACAGTTATGCAGGCATTTATGCACAAGGAACTACAATAGCTGCATTTAATACGCTTATTGCCGATTGTGGCTACTATGCGCTGGCTTTAACTATTGGCGGAAGTTATGAGTTTTATCATTGCACCATAGCTAATTATTGGCAAAATACCTTTCGCGATAGTCCTTCTTTGGTTTTAAACAATTATTATGAGTATGAAGGACAGGCAATTATTCGACCCATTGACAGGGCACTCTTTGCAAATTGTATTATTTATGGAAATAAAAAGACCGAACTTGCTTTTGATAAACACCCCGAGGGAATCATGAATTATACTTTTGAGAATTGTTTAATTAAAATAAGCGATGATACTGAACGAAATGAAAATAATTTTATCAATACAATTTACAATCAAGACCCGATTTTTGTAAATACCGATAATTATGATTATCAATTAGATACACTTTCAGCGGCAATTAATAAAGCAAATATTGATTATATCAATTCTTATCCGCAGCAATTAACCTATGATATTTTAGGATTTGAACGTTTAATAAACCAAAAAGCAGATATTGGTGCTTACGAGCGTAAAAATAATTGATACTAAATATTTTAGAATTATTATGAAGATTACAAAAATTGAAATTTATAAACTAAATGTTCCATTAAAAGAACCTTTTATTATCTCATTAGGGGTAATTAAAACAGCCAACAGTATTGTTCTGAAAATTCATACAGACCATAAAATATATGGGACAGGCGAAGGAAATCCCTATATGTTTATTGTAGGAGAAACGCAAGAAGCCGATTTTGAATATGCAAAAATGCTGGCAAAATTGCTTCTTGGTAAAAATCCATTAGAAATAGAAAACCGGCTTGCTGAAATAGAACGCATCTTAAAATTTAACCCTACCGTTAAAAGTGCCTTTGATATGGCATTGTATGATATTTTAGGTAAATATACAGGTTTACCTTTATATAAACTTTGGGGCGGAACCAATAATCGTGAAATTATTACCGATATGACCGTAAGTATCGATGCACCTGAAAAAATGCAAAAAGATGCTTTAAAGTTTAAAAATGCCGGTTTTCCAGCAATTAAAGTAAAACTTGGTGATAATAAAAAAAATGATACAGCCCGTATTGCAGCCATTCGTGAAGCTATTGGCTACGATATTCCTTTGCGTATTGATGCAAATCAAGGCTGGGATACCAATACGGCAATCGGTACATTAAAAGCGCTGGATAAATACGATATCGAACACTGCGAAGAACCTATCCCACGCTGGAATATCAGTGATTTACCATATGTGCGCGAACACAGCCCTATTGCAATTATGGCTGATGAATCGCTTTTTGATCATCACGATGCATTTCGATTGGCAAAAATGCAAGCCTGCGATTATTTTAATATAAAGCTTTCAAAATCAGGCGGTTTAAATACGGCTTTAAAAATTGTTTCTATTGCCGAAGCTGCCGGAATAAAATCGCAAGTAGGTTGTATGTCGGAAACGCGCTTTGGATTAACCGCTTTAATGCATTTAGTTATAGCACGTAAAAATATTATACACTTTGATTTAGACTCTGCCCTAATGCTTGCCGATGATCCGGTAAGGGGTGGTATTGAGTACAAAGAAAACGGCAGAGTAGAATTAAATAATGATTTACCCGGCATAGGTGCCGATTTTAATCCTGAATATCTTGAAAAAATGGAAAAAGTAATAATCAGCTAAATAGTACGATTTACTTTCTGAATTATCATAAAGGGTAATGGCAATTTTTTCCCTGAGTACTGTAAAATTACTACCCATATTCCGGTCATACATAATTTTATTTCAAATCCGAACTTAATGATTATGCTATTAAGCATCAAATATCTTTGTAAAAAATAATAGGGAATTTTTTGTTTAAATTGTATTTGGTTTATATAAACCAATTTTAACAAATTAAACAATGAAAAAATTAATTTTGACAAACATCTTTCTTTTATTATTTATAAATGTCTTTTCGCAAAAGAAATGGCACAGTTCTTTCTTTATTTCACCTTGGTTTACAAAACAATATGATGATTTTTATACTTACCCGGACAGCATTGATGTATCCGAGGCATATAATAAAAAAGGTCTGAGTTTTATTACCGGCTTTGATTTTTATCGAACATACGATTACGGCTTCTTCTTCAAAACAGGCATTCACTATGGTTATGAACCCAATAAAGGCAAAGCAGCCTCTATTAATATTAATGGTGATGTTAGTTATTACACTTATAAAAGACAAGATCATTATGCATTTCTTCCCATTATGTTTGGATACCGGTTTAATATCAAAAAACAAATGTTTTACTTATCAGGGGGGATGGAGTTAAAATACTGGTTTTATTATTCCGGCAATGTTGATGGATATGGAAAATACAGTCATTTTAATAATTTTATTTACTATATGCATATTAAATTTGCTTTTAGTGCAGCCTATATGTACCAAGTCAACAAACATTTTACCCTGTTTTTCAATCCGGAATATGTACAATCAAAAACATTTGATCAAATTGATTGGGGCGATTATTTAATCGAATTTAGGTTGAAATTTGGTGTGATTTTAAATCTTAATAAGAAAAATTAAATATGTCCTGCCATTAACTCAACTGTTAAACCGCTTCTACCTAAGGTAATATATGGGAATTTTATCCCTACTTGAATTTTTATAGTATAAACTGATTTAATTTTATTTTTATGAACAGAAATTTTTTAATGGGAATTATAGTATTGTTATCTTTTAATACTTATGCACAAAAAAAGTGGTACAGTTCTTTTGTTTTAGGTCCTAATTTGACGAAACACAGGAATATAGATATTTATCCAAATGCAATTTCTAATGTCAGCTCTACCTATGGCTTAGGCTTAACGGCTGGTTTTGATTTTTATAGAATATACCACAATAATGTATTTTTTAAAACCGGTCTTCGGTATAAATTAAAATCGAGCTCAGGAACTATGCGTTATCATTTCTTCCCGGATTCTACAACTTATGAAAACTACACACTCAAGGACAGTTATATTAATTTACCTGTTATGTTCGGATACCTCTTTCATATTAAAAAACAAAAATTGAAGCTATCAACCGGTTTTGAATTTGATTATATGTTTTATGTAAATAATACTTGGGGAGATGATCATGTAGCTCAAAATGTTAGCAGTATTTACAATATCAGCCCTAAATTTGTAATAAGTGCCTCCTATCTTTACCGGTTAAATGATAAAATTACCCTAACCGTCAGCCCTGAGTTTGCACAAAGTAAGATGATTGACGAATATACAGATTTTGGAGATTACTTAATTGAGTGGCATTTAAATTTTGGTGTAATCTTTAAGCTACCATAATTTTTATACTGCGAATAGGATTATTATCAAGCAGTAAAATACATTATTGCAAAGGCTTAAAAACAACACCCTTGACTTTTCGATAAGCATACTTTTATTTTTTATCAATTTTTGTATTTTTACATTTTTGATTGAGCCTTAAATTCGCAGCTATATTCGTAGCGAAGAGCCAAAAACGTGTCCTGACCACCGGTGGACAGGGTTTTGGCTTTGCAGTAGAAGATAGTTGCGGATTAAAGGTTGAATAAACAATAATCTTCAAAAGTAGTGTTATGGATGTACTTTTATTAATGTTTGTTACATTGGCAGGCTATATTTTAATGTATAAAATTTATGGAAAATACATTGCAAAATTTATTTTTAAACTAAATCCGGAAGCAAAAGTACCCTCGCGCGAATTAGAAGACGGTATCGATTATGTGCCTACCAAAAAAGAAATAATTTTCGGGCATCATTTTACTTCCATTGCAGGAACAGGTCCAATTGTAGGACCGGCAATAGCTGTAATTTGGGGTTGGATGCCTGCGCTGATATGGGTTTTTTTGGGTAGTATAATTATGGGGGGTATTCATGATTTTGGTTCTTTGATTATTTCAATGCGTAATCAAGGAAAATCAATATCGGAATATACTTCAAAATACATTAATACACGTACAAAATTTTTATTTTTTATTATTGTTTTTCTTGAATTATGGATAGTAATTGCCATTTTTGGGATGGTAATTGCCATTATTTTCAGTATGTATCCTCATTCTGTTTTTCCGGTATGGATGCAAATAATTATTGCAGTCGTTTTAGGCATTTATGTTAAAAAAATCAGCAGAAACATTACTTTAGCCACTATTATTGCCGTTGCTTTTATGTATCTTACGGTTTGGCTTGGTGAATACTTACCTTTTAGCATGCCTGAATTTTTTGGTTTACCTGCCACCGGAACATGGACAATTATTCTGCTCATATATGCTTTTATCGCATCGGTATTACCGGTAACTACCCTACTTCAACCACGCGACTATATTAATGCTTACCAACTGGTAGTTGCAATGTTGTTTCTTGTGGTGGGTGTGTTTGCTGCTTCGTTTAGCGGAAATTTACACATTGTAGCGCCTGTTTACAATCCGCAACCCGTCGATGCCCCTTCGCTTTGGCCCTTTTTATTCATTACTATTGCTTGCGGAGCAATTTCCGGTTTTCATTCCTTGGTATCATCAGGCACCTCGGCAAAACAAGTACGCAGCGAAGAAGATGCGCTTTTTGTCGGCTATGGCTCTATGCTGCTCGAAGGTTCATTAGCAACCCTAGTAATTATTGCTGTAACCGCAGGAATTGGAATGCATTATGAAACAGCGGCGGGTGAAGTTTTAACCGGAGTGCAAGCCTGGACAACTCATTATTCATCATGGGCTGCTGCCAAAGGTTTGGGTTCTAAAATAACTGCTTTTGTGGACGGGGCTGCAAATATGATTACCGCTACAGGTATTTCGCGCGAGTTTGCCTTAGCGGTAATGGGCGTTTTTGTTGCTTCATTTGCGGGAACTACCTTAGACACGGCTACACGTATTCAAAGATACATTACCACAGAACTGTTTTCTTCTATCAATATCAATATTTTTAAAAATATCTATTTATCCACTTTTTTTGCAGTATTCACAGCCGGAATTTTAGCTTTCTCGGCAGGCGCCAATGGTGATGGAGCTTTATCACTCTGGCCTCTATTTGGTGCTGTTAATCAAACTCTTGCGGCATTGGCTTTAATAGTAATTACCGTTTACTTAAAAACTAAAGGTGGTTTTAAATGGCTTTTGGCAGGTATTCCTGCTATTTTTATGTCGGTAATGACACTTTGGGCAAGTTTTATCAATCAAATTACCTTTTGGGAGCAAAAAAACGGCTTGTTGATTTTTGTTAATGCAATTGTTGTGCTAATTGTAATTATAATAGTTATTGAAGGCAGTATTAAGTTTTTTAATACCAAGCCCGAAGAATAAAAACTTAGAATGTGCTTCTATATGCAGTGGAAATTTAGACTCCAATATAATATAAGATATTACCAAAATTAAAAACTAAGCCATAATAAGTACCTAATTGGCTCGTTTGATAAATGGATAATACCCCTATATCCACAAGTCATCAGATGAATAGGCTAATTTGCAGCCAATTATTATATGATTAGTTCATTTTTATTAATTTATTCATCCAATGACGATTAACATGTCAATTCTCTATCTTGATATATGAAACATCCATCCGCCAGCTGGCGGACACAGGGGCATGATTATTTTGGTACAAAAATAAGCGAAACCTCTGATATTAGTGGATGTTCCATGAGACCATTAAAATAATAAAAAAATAAACTCATGAAAATATCAATTATTAGCACAACAATTAGAAATGCTATAGCAGCCCTTTGTTTGGATAAAAGAAATATTTATTCACCGACTTCCGTATAAAACTTTATTCCTCTTTTAAGAATTTATTATTCTTTTACTCAATAATTAAATTTTATTGTATCCAAATGTAAACCAACTCAACACAGTTTACAAAACTAAACAAATACTTATAAAATAAGTTATTTACAAGCGTAAACACCCTATTTTATAATTTCAACATGTTGGCTTTTACAAAAATAAACACTTGATAATAATTTTCGCAATATATATCATTAAATCAGTAAAATAAACAAGATTATTGATGCCTTTCTTTAAGTGAATACACTAAAATTACTTATACTTGTAACATAATGGTTACAAATGTGTATTTATGCAATTTTATTTTCTGATTATCAGA
>JAKIUH010000104.1 GCA_021647685.1 Bacteroidales bacterium | reverse complement strand
TAAAGTATGATCCTTTTAATATAGCTTGGGTAAGTGAAGATGAATATGAACCTGAAATAAGAGATATTTTATTTGTGAATGCCAAAGAGGAGATTGTTATTCAATAACAGATAAAAGTTTCAGCAAGACAATTATGTATAATTGTTATTTCTTTTTAATAGGTATTTCAATTAAACATCTTTATAAAGAATATTATTTAATTTTTCTGACTGAACAGCTAGGTTTTTAACTGCATTGACCAATTGTTCCGAAATAGAAGCATTTTCTTGTGCCGATTCATTAATTTGAATAATTGATGCGTTAATTTGTTCAATACTGTTTTTTTGTTCAAGAGAAGTAGCTGATAGCTCATTGATAATTCGATTAATATTTTTAATATCCTCTGATATTTGCTTTTGAAAATTTCCTGCCTGACCCGAATCTTTCATGGCTATTTCAACTAAACTAATGATTTCTTTTGCGCCTTTGCTGCTATTATCAGCAAGTTTTTTTACTTCGGCAGCCACTACGGAAAAACCTTTTCCTGCTTCGCCTGCACGTGCTGCTTCAATCGCCGCATTAAGCGCCAATAAATTGGTCTTTCCGGCAATTTCTTGTATCAAGCCAATTCTTGAATTGATATTATGTATAGCTGTTAATGAATTTGTAATCACACTGTTGCTTTTTTCAACAAACTGAGTGGTACTATTAATTGATTGTGCTGTTTGTCCCGTATTATCCGCATTTTGTACTATTGCTGCCGTCATTTCTTCCATGGTAGCAGATATTTCTTCAATACTTGATGCTTGTTCATTTGCATTTGCACTTAATGAATTGGCAGCACCGTTTATTTCTTTAGATAAAATAGCTAAACCGGCAGAAGTTTCTTTCATTAAATCAAATAAAGCATTTAGTTTATTGTTTTGTTCTTCTTTTACTTTAGCATTTACTTCAGCTTCATTAATGGCATTTGAAATAAATTTTTTTGTAAAATATAGTATTAATGCAACGATAATTATTGCAATAGCATGATTAATATACCCTGCACGTACTAATGCAATTTTATCAGGCATCTGATTTGCTGCAAAAAAATAAACACGTGTCGTAGCAACAAGGATAATTAATGCATTAATAACAATAATATTCCTTGTAGCAAATAAAATACCCAACGATAAAACTGCCAATAACGAATAAAAGCCCTGCATAAATTTGAATAGAACAGAAACTTCTTTTTTCAAAATAATTAGTGCCAAAGAGAGAATTATTATTAGAGCCAAGGAAAAAAAATTTCCCGCAAATTTAATTCCCTTACTTTTTAAAATAAATAAGCTGGCAATTAAAATGGCTCCTATAATTACTGATGATACAATTGAAACAACAAAATTATCTGTTTGAAAAACTATATTTTGTAATATGTTTAGAGTAATCAACAAAAACCCTATTAATGAAAGAATAATTAGAGATTGTGTTTTTTGTTTGTCGAATAAACTCACATTCTCTTTTGGGGTGAAATATTCAATAATTTTTTTCATTATTATCTAAAATTAAAGACTAAATGTTAATGTACACCATTGCGGTATTATTATTTCAAAGGTAGAAAATTATTGTTTTACTCCAAAATACTTTAAGAATACATCATTGCTAATATTTCCAAAAATTTAAGTTTTTATGCAAATTAAATTCTCTTATAAGGTTACCTTTTTGATAAACCGGCATAAATAAAAAAACATTAATTTTATAGCAATGAAAGCAAAAGTTTTATTCTTAATTTTAGTAAACCTTACTTCGTTTAACTTATTCGCTCAAAACATTTTTGAGGAGACTCTGGCATTGGCTACAAATGGCAATTCTGAGGCTCAATATAGTTTGGCAATGCAGTATTATGACGGAAATGGTGTAGAGCAAAACAAATTAGAAGCAGTAAAATGGCTGATAAAAAGTGCACAAAAAGGATTTCTGAAAGCTCAAATTAAATTAGCAGGGATGTATTACGGGGGAGACTCTATTCCGCAAAATTATTCAAAAGCATTTTACTGGTATCATAAAGCTGCCCTAAAGGATGACCCAATAGGTATCTATATGACGGGTGTTTCTTACAATTATGGAAATGGCGTAAAACGAAACTATAAAAAAGCTTATAAATGGTTGTATAAAGCGGTTTCAGGAAAACAAGTCTTTGTTAATGCAATGGTTGAAGTAAGTCTCATGTATTTATCGGGTAATGGAGTAAAAAAAGACACGGTAAAAGCACTTTATTGGATGAAAAAAGCTGCTAAACTAAACTGTAGTGAAGCCCAGTTTAATATGGGAAATTTTTATATGCAGGGAAATGTTGTGAAGATGAATGTTGATTCTGCATACAATTGGTATTACAAAGCTGCTATGCAAAAATATCCGCCTGCATTAAGAATGTATGGCTTGATGCTTATAAATTCAGCGAATGATCGTGAAATATTGGATATAGGAGTTGAGTTTCTAACTAAAGCGGCTGATTTGGGTGATGTTGATGCAATGGTCGATTTAGGGAATATGTACCTGTTTGATACTAATATAGGACTAGACTGGGAGCTTGCATATAAATTAATTCATGAAGCAGCAGAAAGAGGAAACATTAATGGAATTACTCATTTAGGATATATGTATGCTCATGGAATGTATGTGCAAAAAGATATTCAAAAAGCAATTAAATATTATCGTATTGCTGCTGATAAAAATAATGAAATGGCTCAATTTGAATTAGGTCGCTTATATTACAACTTAGATATTCCTGATTACGAAAAAACTTATTATTGGTTTACCAAAGCGGCAGAACAGGGATACGTTGATGCAGTAATATGGTTGTCTTTTCTTTATGGAGATATTAATTATGCACATTATAATTTAGAAAAATCATTTGATTTGATGAAAAAAGTTGCAGATGATAACATTGGTGTTGCCCAATACCGTCTTGCAGTAAAATATTTATTGGGTGTAGGTGTTGAAACTGATATAAATCAAGGAATAGCTTATCTTGAAAAAGCAGTTTATAATAATTATCCAAAAGCAATTATTGATTTAGGAGAACTATATTCAAAAGGCTTATATCGTCCTAATAATGAAGAAAGAAAATTTGCAGAATTTGGAGAGCGAATACCGGATAGTAATGTTAAAGCCACATATACCTTAGGTTTAATGTATTTAAACAGTAATAAAATAAAAAACAATGAAGAAAAGGCAGCTGAATGTTTTAAAAAGGCAGCAATTAGTAATTTCCCTTATGCGATGTTTGAGTATGGAAAAATGCTGCTTTACGGTGAAGGTATAGAAAAAGATACCATTCAAGCTATGTCTTGGATAAAAAAAGCTGCTGATGCTGATACTTCTGAGGCTATGGTATTCATGGGTAGGGCTCATCTAAGTGGAATGTTTGTTAAACAAAATGATGCAAAAGGATATTATTATATCAAAAAAGCTGCCGATAAAGAATATCCTCCGGCTTTATACATATTAGCTAGTATGTATGAAGAAGGACGGTATGTGGAAAAAGATATCGCAAAAGCTTATAAACTTTTTTTCAAAGCTGCAAATGCAGGTAATATAGATGCAAAATACCATATTGGAAAAATAATTTTATATCCTAATAACTATATAGAACAAGATGTAGATAAAGGAATTGAGTTTTTGAATCAAGTGGCTGAGCATGATTATCCGGGCGTATTAACAGATATAGCATATTATTATATGAGTGTGAAAAATTATGAACAAGCATTTCATTATTATAAATCTTCTTATGATAAAGGTTATATATATGCTGCATATTATTTAAGTATTATGTATCAAAACGGATATTATGTTGAAAAAAATGATGAAACAGCCTTTTTATACTTGCAAAGATTAGCCGAAGATGAATATTCTCCTGCTCAGCTTTATTTGGCTGCAAGATATTATTTTGGCAGAGGTGTAAAACAAAATATTGAACAATCTATATATTGGACAGAACGGGCTCTTGCATCAGATAGTAGTAATTACGATGCTCAATTATTTTATAAAGAATTTTTTGAAAATAAATATACGTACAAAAAATATGCTCATAATACCGGATTGTCAGACAGTCAGCTAAAAAGTATCTTGTTTTCCGGTGTTACAAATAGAACAGAACAACGAGTTCCAACAGAAATATTCCGTGCAAAAGCCTGTAAAAATTCCAATAAAGCTTATGTTAAAATAAACTATGAAAATGACAGTACATTCTTGATCTTTTATAAAACTCAGGGTGTTTTATCCATGGCAAATATTTCTGCAACCGGAAAATCACAGAGCTACGGTAAAATTAGCAATCTTGAGATTAAAACAAAACAAGAAAATAATAAAAAGGTAGAAATTAAAACTTTTGATTGGCATTATCAAAATACCTACGATAAAATAACCGGTACTGCATTTGTTGAAATGATAATTATTTACGGAAAAGAACAGATATATTACAAAATTAAAATTTTTCCCGAAATTACGAAGCTGTTAATTTATGAAGGCTATAAAGTAAAATAACTCATGTTTCGCACTTGTAAAAATATTATATTTGAGATAAATTTAATTATTAATGATTTTAATAGCCGTAGCATTTATGCTACGGCTATTGATTTAAAATGTAGATTTTAATTTAGATATTCTTTTTATATCTTTAATGTGTGTATTTTGTACGATTTGAAATTTATACTTTAGAGCATTTATAATCAATAAATTGATTATGTTTCATGAGATTATTTTTAAATTATTTTTTATTGCATCATGAACCCGAAGGCTCAGCGAAGCTAAACATCCACTAATATCAGGGGTTTCGCTTATTTTTGTGTTTAAATAATCATTACTCGCAAGCTCGTGAGATCGCTTTGCTAAGTTTCCCTGCGACTCTAATTTATTAGTCATGGATGTTTCATGCTGTCATTTTCATCTTTTTTTTAGCTCGTTTTCTGTTAGTTATAAACTGCGAAACTTTAGTATTTTAGCTTAAACTTGCAGACTATGTTTGTAATAAAAAGTAAAAAAACTTGTCGTGTGCCTGCTGATGTGTGTTGGCAATACAAAAAAAATGAAAATACGCTTATGATTGTCTTTGTATGCTTCTTTTTTGGGCTTCTGAATGTAATGTATATTTGACAAAATCAACAATTTTATCCAATGCCTCTCCTGCTTCGGGTATTACCCGCTGAAAGATTTGCCACCAATGCATGAGTCCTTCCCACATTTGTAGAGTTACTTCTACACCGGCATCTTCTGCCTTTTTTGCAAACCGGAGCGCATCACTATACAACATCTCACTATCGCTTGCTTGAATCAGTGTAGGTGGAAATCCGGATAAATCTCCAAAAAGAGGTGAAATATAGGGGTTTTTTACATCTTCCATGCCTGCATACATTTTTGCCCATTTTTCCATTTTTCGAATGTCCACTAAAGGGTCTTCGTGTTGGTTTTGTGTTATTGATTCACCGGAATTACTTAAATCAACCCAAGGGGATAATCCAATGACACCAGCCGGCATAGGTAATCCTTCTTCCTTAATTTTAAGGATGGTTGCAAATGCTAAACCGCCTCCTGCCGAATCGCCGGCCAAAACAATATCTTCCGGTAATTTTCCACGTTCATAAATTAATCGTTTATATGCTGCCAAAGCATCTTCCAGTGCTGCAGGGAAAGGGTATTCAGGAGCTTTTCGGTATTCTATCAGCAGTGCTATAATTCCAGCTTTTTTGGCTATTTTGCCTACCAAAGAGCGGTGTGAATGCGATGAACCAATAGTATATCCTCCTCCATGAAAATAAAGCATTACTTTTTTACGATCGGATGTGGTTGGAATGATGACTTCACCGTATATTTTATCATCGACCATTATTTTTTTTAAATGTACACCCCAAGGCAACAAATAAAAAAAAGTTCCTAGTTCTATCAAATGACGCATATGATGCAAATGTGGTACATTATCACTGTCTTTGAGTGAATTTGCTGCTGTATTTAGCATTTTTTTTATGGCATCGTGCTTCTTTGATGGCATTGAAAAATAATTTTTATAAATTTATATTGCTAAATTATAAATTAATTACAGAAGCGCAAATTGTTAATAAATCGTTTTGTTTTTATCGATTTTATTGTCCCGATATCCTTTTATTGCGATAGGTATCCACCCTAAAATGGGTATAAAATAAGCAAAAGTGATTGGATTTTTTATCATCAACCAAAAATTTCGTATGAAACCGGCTTTTTGTTTGTATTGCCTATTTCCTTTTATGACAAATTCTTTATGATGGTCAGTAAATATAATAGGCCAACTTGTGGGAAGGTATAAAGGAAGCTTTTTGAAATTTTTGATAATATTAAGAAAAAATTCTTTTAAATTGTATGGCTTTTTCCCGTATTCTTCTACGGCTTTATCCATATCTTCTTGCATCAAGTTTCTTATTTTTGCAGCTACTTTTCTAAACTCTTCTTGGCTTATTTTTTCATAAGGCTTGTCAAACATTTCATAAGGTTTAAATCTTCGCCCAAGCACAAAAGTTAGTTTGGCCGGAAAGCCAAAATAGAATAGCCATGGTTGCAGCAAAATGAACGGAGTAATAAAACCAAGCGGTAGAAAAGGAATACCAATTTTATTCATTAAGCGATTTACAAATTTTGAACTGTATGCCCAAGGATTAATATATTCACCGTTTATTGTACTAATCCCTACAATATCTGTTTTGTATTTAACACTCATTCTGATAAATGAGGTTTTAAATTCTTGTAATTGATATTTTTTATCAAAGCCTTTACCAATACCGGGTACTCCTTCCGGATATACCAAGACATTGTGGTCTTTATAGTACATCATGGTTTCAAAATTCAGGAATGTAGCATCAATACCGCCAACTCTTTTCCATAAATTATGAATAGTAAACGGATTCATTAGCGCCGACCATGATAGCATGGGTGAAGTTAATACTCGTACGGCATCGGGTCCAAAATCAAAATGTTTTAATATTTCATATCCCATAATAATGGCATCCCAAGGGAAAGCCATGCCAGAGTGATTACAAGCAAATATCAGCGGGCGCTGCGGATTATTTCTTTTCGGAAAGTTTTTAAAACCGATGAATTTTGAGCGAAACCACAAACTTCTGATGGGTTCCAGTAACTTGAATAGCGAACGGGTATATTCTTCATCGTAATGTTCGTAATAAATATGTAAGTTATTTTTTATCTCTTCCGGTGGCTCTTTTAAGTCATTTGCAGAAGTATCCGGGCTAAATTCTTCACTCATTGTAAAACTGTTTTCTACAAATATATAAAAAAATGTATATATGTTTTACAGCATGTCAAAATATTTTTCCGTCAAATGGTTTTCTGTTTAAAATAGAACGCCCCAAGGTAATTTCATCGGTATATTCCAATTCATCGCCGAAAGCAATACCTCTGGCTATAATGCTTAATTTTATACCTAGTTTATTTAATTTTTTATATAAAAAGAAATTTGTTGTATCGCCTTCCATAGTAGGACTTAAAGCAAGAATAAGCTCGTTTGTTTTATTTGATACTATGCGTTTTTCAAGGCTGTCAATATTCAGATCAGAGGGGCCTATGCCTTCCATAGGTGATAATATTCCACCCAAAACATGATATTGCCCTTTGAACTGTTGGGTGTTTTCTATGGCTATAATGTCTTGAATGTTTTCTACAACGCAAATTATACTTTTATCGCGTGAGGAATCGGCACAAATGGAACAAATCTCTTCATCAGAAATATTGTGGCAAATTTTGCAATGTTTTATTTTAGATGATAAATCAATAATCGCGCTTCCAAATTGCTCAATTTCTTTCGGATTTTGTTTTAGGATGTGTAAAACTAAACGTACGGCTGTTTTTTTTCCAATTCCCGGCAAGGAAGCAAACTCATTTACTGCATTGTCAAAAACTTTTGAAGATTGTCCTTTTTTAAGCATTCTAAAATTATTTCTTTAAAATTGCAAAATTAGGGATATTTTATTGAACTTGGGAACTACAAATTAAAAAACGGTACGAAAACTTATAAAAAGTATTCGTACCGTAACCTAATTACCTAATTTACTAACCAAATTTAGCGTACTAACATTTTGTTACCGAATGAAGCACTATTAAAAAGTGTTATTTTTTTTAGTTTGCTTTCACATAAAATGTTTGTATTTCACTTAGTACATTATTGATGCCAAATGTTTTAATTTGTTTATTATTAGCATATTGTTATTTTGTAGAATGGTTTTGATATTTTAATAATTGAACGATTTTGATACAGTACTTGTTCGAAAGTGAACATATTTAGGGTATCTGAATACCGGTGAACCGGTTAATTCAAACTTATCTTATTCATCACGAAGTGCATCAACAGGGTTGGCAATAGCTGCACTATAAGCATAGAATAGGATAATTGAAAGTGTTAATATCAGTAAAAAAAGAGTAGCAAGAATAAATATACCTATATCAATACTAATTCTGTATGTAAAAAAACTTAGCCACTTACTTAAAAGAAGGTAAGAAATAAACCATGCAATAATATTTGCTGCTATAATGGTTTTTAAGTATTCTTTGGTAAATAAACTAAGAATATCTCCGACCATTGCACCAATTGCTTTTCTGATACCAATTTCTTTAGTACGTTGTATGGATGCAAATGAATTTAAAGCCCATACACTTATAGAGCTAATCAGAATTAGTAAAATAGAAAAAATCCACATAAATATGTTTAAGAGGTTTTCATTGTGGTATTGCTTGTTGAGTATATCTTTTAATAGTTTATACTCAAAAGGATAGTCCGGTGCAAATTTTTGCCAAACGGATTTTGTGTAATTTATTTCTTTTTTTGACAGTTTTTTAAATTTTACAGCAATGTATTTTGTGGTTTCATTCAATCTGTTTTTGTTTGTTTCTATTCTGATAATTAATGGTTTAGCAGCTTTGTGTAAGGAGCGGATGTTAAAATCGCGGATTACACCTACAATTCGTTGATTTCCATTAAAAGTATGTAAAGTTTTATATATTGCTTCTTTTGGAGTTTTGTAACCCAGATGTTTTGAAAGTGTTTCATTGATTATTAATTCATTTTTAAGCTGCTCACTGTTTTTAATTCCATGTTTTAAACTAAAATTAGTTCCTGCTAATAGTTTAATATTAAAAGTTTTTAAAAAATCACTACGTACAGTGAGTAAAGGAAAAAAATCTTCACGTTTTTGACCCGCTTTTTCAAAATAAAACCGGTAACTATATACTCTGTTCCCAAAAATATTATCCAAAGCAGTAAGGCTTTTAACCTGTTTGCGAGCACTCAAATATTTTTTAAAATCTTGATAGTTATCTGCAATTGGTGTGTTGTAAACCGGAATTATCATAATATTTTCAATATCAAAGCCTAAATCCATAGTTTTTAAATAGTGTAACTGTTTAAAATTAATTAGAACGTTAATTAATAAAACCAGCGACAAAATATATTGCATTAAAACTAAGAATTTAGCCGGCAGCCATTTTTTTTGTAAAAATCGTTTTTTAAAGCGTATTGCAAATATTACGGGGTAAGAAGAAGCAAACAAGCCTGCATTAATTCCGGAAATTACGGCATTAAAAAAAGATACTAAGACAGCGTAAAGAAAAATATTATTTTGAAAAACATTGGTGAAATCAAGATTTTTACCGGTATAATGGTTTAAAACGGGAAGTGTGGCTTCTACCCAAAAAAAAGCAATGATTAAAGATGCAAAGCTTAGTAAAGTTGATTCAATTAAAAATTGAAAAATTAATTGCATGCGGCTTGCTCCTAAAATTTTTCTAATCCCGTTTTCTTTAATTCGCGAAAGCGAATCTGCCATGCGTAAACTGATAAAATTAATTATGGATATTAACAATAAAAATGCAGCAACACCGACAATGATAAATAAATACAATTTTTTATTATTGGGATTGATCTCAAATTGTAATTCAGAATTTAGATGAATTTCTGAAATGGGTTGAAGAAATAAATCTATATTGTTTTTTATTGTTTTATCATAATGACGGTTAATAAATTCAGGGAACACGTTTTGTAATTTTGTGGCTGTTGCATTTGAATCTAAGACAATGTACGTCCAACAGGCATTCCATAGCCATGAATCAGGTTCGTAACCTATAATGTATTCAAAAGTTTTAAATGATACTAAAATATCAAAGCCGACATGGCTTTTTTTTGGTAGGTTTTTAAATACGCCTGTAACTTTTACGGGAATTCCGTCAATTAAAATTTCTTTACCAATTGGATTTGATGTTCCAAAGTATTTATTTTTAATTTTTTCTGAAATTAATACGGTATTTAGTTTGCTGAATTGAAAATCTTTTTGTATTTGTAGAAAATCGAACTCAAAAATTTTGAATAAAGAAGAATCGGTAATAAAAAAGTTTTTTTCATTAAAATGTTTGTCTTTGTACTCAATTAGAATTGACGGATTTTGAAAGTTTAAAAGCCGAAAATGATTTTCAATAAGCTTGGGATAATCATTTTGCAGGGTTTGTCCTAAACGATAAGGTGTGAGTGCGGTTTCAAGCAAAGTGCTGTCTTTTTCATATACCGATGCAATACGGTAAATCCGGTCTGATTTTGCTTGAAAGGTATCGTAAGAAAATTCGTCCAGTAAATATAAGCCGGCAATAATTAATGCGGCTAAACCCACTGAAAGACTAAACACATTGGTAAATGTGTAAAGTTTATGTTGCAAAATATTACGAACGGCTATTTTTAGGTAATTTTTAAACATCTTTAATAATTACAATGCAGTAATATTTTCTGTAACAATATGTCCATCGAATAATTGAACTATCCTATGCGCTTTTTCTGCATCAATATTTGAATGAGTTGCCATTACAATAGTTGTTCCCTGTTTATTTAAGTTTTTAAGCAAATTCATAACTTCTTCTCCGTTTACTGAGTCTAAATTTCCTGTCGGCTCATCGGCAAGAATTAATTTAGGATTGGCAACTACTGCACGAGCAATAGCAATACGCTGTTGTTGACCACCGGAAAGTTGTTGAGGGAAATGCTTTTTTCTATGTGCAATTTGTAAATTTTCAAGAACTTCCATTACTTTTTTCTTTCGCTTTGCGCCGGAATATTTCAAGTATAGCAAGGGTAGTTCTACATTTTCATATACAGTAAGGTCGTCAATTAAGTTAAAACTTTGAAATACAAAACCGACAGTTGCTTTACGTAATTTTGTACGCTGCTGTTCTTTAAAATTGCTGACAT